>NZ_JRMW01000023.1:0-34710 GCF_000758765.1 Anaerococcus lactolyticus S7-1-13 | reverse complement strand
TCCGCATAAGGAGCCGCTTGTGTGGTGTAACGGAGGGGGGGTCAAGGGGGAGGGCGATGAGGGACGACTTGCCCAGCGGCCGAGAGCGGCGGAAGGTCCCTTGGGCCTCCCCTTTGAACGAAGCAGTTATGTTAATGACTGAAATAATATAAGAGATAAGTTGATTCTCGGATAAAAGAAAAAAGATGTTAATCCTGGATTAATAGACTCACCTAGTGAAAAGATAATTTATCTCGGATAAAAATCTTGGATAATAAATAAAAAAGAATATAATATTTCCTAATGAGGTAAAAATAACAAAGCGCCAGATCCCTTTGGGATGACGAGGGAGGAAGTTATCGAAAATTCGGCGGGAGCTTCCTGGGTTCACAGCCCTAGTGTTAGACAAAAGCAGAGAGCAATTTCTGTGACAGAGAAGACACAGTGGCCTCATGAAAAATTTAATAAGGAGGCACTATGTGCGGAATAGTTTGTTATAAGGGCAAGCTTGATGCTAGGGAAGTAATCGTAGATGGTCTTGAGAAACTTGAGTATCGTGGTTATGACTCGGCGGGGCTTGCTGTCATTGATGAGGGCAAAATTTCTGTGGTTAAAAAGGCAGGTAAGCTTGCAAACCTCAAAAAAGCTCTAGAAGAAAATCCGATTGATGGAAAGATTGGTATAGGCCATATTAGATGGGCAACCCACGGAGAGGCAAGTGATATTAATAGCCATCCCCATCTTTCAAATAATGGAAAAATTGCTGTAGTTCACAACGGAATTATTGAGAACTATAGGGAATTAAAAAAAGAGCTCGAAGAAGAAGGTTATACTTTCAGATCAACTACAGATACAGAAGTTATAGCCGTCCTACTAGAAAAATATTATGACGGAGACCTTTTAGAGGCTGTAAAAAAAGTTAAGGATAGACTTGAGGGTTCTTTTGCTTGTGGGATAATCTCAGCTGATGAACCAGACAGGCTAATTGGCATGAGAGTCGAAAGCCCACTTGTAGTTGGCCTTATGGAAGAAGGAACCATAATGGCAAGCGATATTCCTTCCCTTCTAAAATATACCAAGGATGTAATTTACCTAGAAAATGGAGATATAATCGATATTAAAGTTGGTAGCTACACCATTTATGATAAAAATAATAAGGAAATTCAAAGGGAAATCAAAAAGATAAGTTGGTCGGTGGATGCAGCAACCAAGGCTGGTTACGATCATTTTATGATCAAAGAAATCAACGAGCAGGCTGCAGTTGTTAAGGAACTTTTAAATTTGGATATCAAAAATGGAGAGGTTGACTTCGAAGGAGATTCTTTTAGCCAAGCTGAAATCGAGAGCTTTGAGAGAATCTATATAGTAGCATGTGGTACAGCCTACCACGCTGGATTAGTTGGCAAGGTAGCAATAGAAAAACTTGCGAAAATTCCTGTTATATGCGACCTCGCGTCAGAATTTAGGTACAATGATCCATTTTTGGATAAAAAAACTTTGGTAATATTCATATCCCAATCAGGCGAAACTGCAGACAGTCTAAAAGCCCTAAGACTTGCCAAGGAAAAAGGAGCAAAAACCCTTCTAATCACAAATACCTTGGCATCATCCATGGACAGGGAAGCAGACAAGTCTATTTACTGCTACGCAGGCCCAGAAATTGCAGTAGCATCAACCAAGGCCTACACCAGCCAAATCCTAAACCTCTACCTACTTGCCCTAGATTTTGCTAGGAAATTAGTTAGGATTTCTAAATATGATTACGATAAAATAATTGAAAATTTGAAGGAAATTCCAGAAAAAATCGACCAAATCCTAGTCAAAGATGAAATAATAAAAGATTTTGCCAGAGAAATAAAGGACCAACAAAGTCTATTCTATATAGGCAGAGGGCTTGATTATGCAACAAGCATCGAGGCAGCCCTCAAGCTAAAGGAAGTATCCTATATTCACACAGAAGCCTTTGCGGCAGGGGAATTAAAGCATGGAACAATTTCACTTATAGAAGAAAAAACTCCAGTCATAGCAATAATGACCCAGAAAAACCTCACAGGCAAGAGCCTATCAAATGTAGAGGAAGTAGTTGCAAGGGGAGCAAATGTATTTATAATCACATCCCACAAAGACGCAAGGATGGAAAAAATAACAGAAAAAATCTGCGAAGTGCCAGAGACTTTAGACATCCTCTACCCACTCCTAACAGTAATCCCAGCTCAACTAATGGCCTACTACACTTCAACAGCCAAAGGCATTGACGTTGACAAACCAAGAAATCTAGCAAAATCTGTAACAGTTGAATAGAATTTTAAGACACAAAAGCCTAGGCTAATTTTGCCTAGGCTTTTAAAATTATTATCAGATCTTAACCCCCTATTGACCTTGTTTCTTTTTTTATTTCTTCTGGTATTAGTTTGTTTGAAAAATAAATTAGGGCTGCTGTCAGGACTGTGTCATCTACATAGCCTAAAACTGGGAAGATGTCTGGGATTACATCTGCTGGTAGGGCGATGTAGATTAGGGAGAGGGCGGCGAGGAGTTTGGCTAACATGGGTGTGTCCTTGTTGGTTAGGGCTCTAAAATATCTTGGTATTAATCTTCTTAATTTATTCATAAGCTTACATCCTTTATATAAAACTTTAATTTTCTTAACTTCTAATATCATTATACTAGGAAAAATTAAAAATCAAGTGAATATTATTAATGTGTTATTTTAATTTATTCAAAAAGCCTAGTCTTTATTTAAAAAGATGGCTTTGGGTATAATAATATAAAGAAAGAAGGTAAAAATGGGAATTAGATTTAGAAAAAGTATAAATTTAGGCAAGGGATTTAGGATAAATATGTCTAAGTCTGGACCAGGATTTTCTTGGGGTGGCAAGGGTTTTAGGATTACAAAGAAAGCGAGCGGTGGCTTTAGGACTACTGCCTTCCTACCGGGGACAGGTCTTTCCTACCAAAAAGATTTCTCAAATCCTTTTGGGGGAGGAGTTAAGAAAAAATCCAGCCCTAAAAATGAAATTTTTAGCAATGATGATTCTAAAATTGAATCTAGAGACTTCGGGCTTGATTTTAAAAACTTGGAATCAACTGGACTTAAAGATGTTATAGACGAAGCTGGCTACAAGTATCCATTAAGAAGTATGGGGCTTTTGGTCTTTATACTTGGCATTGTCCTTACTTTCATAAGGCCCTTTCTTGTGATTGTTGCAATAATAGGGGCTCTTATGTATTTTTACAAAAAGAAAAGTCCGGTTGAAATCGAATACGATTTTGAAGGTGATTCGGGCAAGGAATACGACCTTACCAACAAGCTTCTTCGAGGGATTTTAGAAAGCGACAAGGTTTGGTTGGTTGATAAGATTGAAGCAGATGATGATAAGAACCTAATTACAGCTAGGAAAGAATTAAGGCTAAGAGAAGGTCTCGCTGGTGATTTAAGTACAAATGTAAAAGTTTATAGCCTAGAGGCAGGGGATTTGACCCTATCCTTCCTACCTGATGCCCTTTTGATAAACAAAAATGGAGCGAATAAGGCTATTGATTACAAGGATATGGAAGTGGATTTGAGAAGCGAAGAATTTCTTGAAGAAGAACTTATATCAGATGCTACTTTGATAAATAAGACATATCTCCACGTAAATAAGGACGGAACAGCTGATAAAAGATACAAAGACAACCCCCTTATAAACCACGTAGAATACGGGGTTTTAGAGATGAAAAATAAGGATATGACCCTGGTAATTGTCTTTTCAGACACAGTCATAGATGGTGAATAAGATGGATATTGATTTAAGAAAAAGAAATTTTATAGCCCTTAAAGATTTTTCTGAAAGGGAAATACTATATTTAATAGACTTGGCCGCTGAATTTAAGGAATTAAAGGTTCAGAGAAAGCTCCACAAATATCTAGAAGGACAAAATATCATCCTTCTTTTTGAGGAAGCCTCAGCAAGAACCAGGACTTCTTTTGAGATAGCTGCTGCTGATTTGGGAATGACTACATCTTTTATTAACTACACCCAGGCAAAAATGGGCGAAAACGAATCAATTGAGGACACATTTTCTGTTTTCGACAGATATTATGATGGAATAGTCTATAGGGGACACGAGCAGAATCTACTAGAAAAACTTGTAAAGATAACAGAAGTTCCAATTTATAATGCTATGACTGATATGTTCCACCCTTCTCAGATGATTTCAGATATGCTTACCATTAGGGAAAAATTTGGCTATCTAAGAGGCTTGAAACTCGCATATCTAGGATATCCTGGCGATATTATGCCAAACTCTCTTGTCATCACTTGTTCAAAACTTGGTATAGATTTTGTAGGTTGTGGGCCAAGGAAGTTTTTTCCGAGAAGAGATTTGGTTAGACTTTCAAGAAAGTTTTCCGACAAGCACGACTCAGATGTCATTTATACAGATGATCTTGAGGAAGCAGTGGCAGATGCCGATATAATCTACACAGATATGTGGATTTCCCTTACAGAAAAAGAAAATCCACCTATGGATAGGATAAGAAGACTTTATCCTTATAGGGTGACAGATGAGGTTATGGCAATGTGCGACAAGGATGCGATTTTTATGCACTGCCTGCCAGCCTTCCACGATAAAAAGTCAAATCTTTCCCAAAAAGTACTGGCAAAACTACCAGAAGATATGAAGGATTGGGATTTTAACGGGATGGAAGTTGCTGATTCAGTTTTTAGGTCAGAAAGATCCATGGTTTTTGACCAAACAGAAAACAGGATTCCTGCCGTAAAGGCAATTTTATATTCAACCTTAAGATATGATTAGAAAAAAAGCTGGTAAGAGATTTGTAAGCGATCTTTGATTATCAAAGACCGCCTACTTATCCTATGCCAGTTTTTAAATGTTTATTTTTTGAGAAACCAAGGAATTACTCGATTTACCCTCCTGCAATATAGATCATATTCTTTCCCGAATTTAGCCTTTAGATATTTTTCTTCGCTTGCTTTCATCAATATTGTCAAAAACACCCAAGAGATTATTGGCAAGGTCAATAAAAAATAATTTTTCGCAAATAAGAGTATGCCTGTAAAGATAAATATAAAAGCTGTATAGACTGGATTTCTAACTGTTCCGTAAACTCCATCAGTAATTAGGATATCAGCTTTGACATTTGCATGTATTTTTTGTATCAGGACAGCTCTTACCCATATATATAGGCTGAAAAATATCATAAATATTCCTGGGGCTACAAAAAGCAGACTAATTTGACTAGCTTCCCCTAATTCTAAAAATCCCTCATAATCTAAAATTAAGCTAGAGTCAAACAAGATAGGACGTAAAGAGGCTTCACTCCAAAGATTGAAAGATGTGGCTTATTTGATTTCATTTAATCCTCCATTTAAAAAATAGTATAAATTTCATTTATATTATACGCGCTAGGATAAGCTTTAAGTAAAATTTTATGCAAGAATAGGTGTTAATACGAATGAATATTCATTTTTTTGAAGCAAATGATGGCAGGAATTGTTATCAATATCAAATGAATAAAAAAACTAAAATTAAGAAAAACGATAGGTATATTTATGTTATTTCAATGTTTTATCTTATGAATTATTTTGCATAAAAACTTGAATTAAAAAAAATATCAAATATAATGATAGTGTGATATTTATACAATATTAATATGTTTTATAAAGGAGAGTAATATGTTAAACAAAAAGATTTTAAGAATCGGTGCAGGAGTTTTAGTTGGAGCTCTTGGGGGAAAGATTTTAAGCTCAGAACTTGCTAAAAAAGCAGCTGTAGGCGCTGTTGCAGGTGGTCTTAGAGTTAAAGAATCTATTGATAAGACAGTAGAACAAGTAAGAGTTTCTGCTGATGATATAGTAGCAGAAGCTAAGGAAGCAAATGCTAAAGAAGATTTAGAAAGAGCTAAAAAAGCAGCTGAACTTAACCTAGATGAAGTTGCTAAAGAAGACCTCATTAATCAAATCAAAGAAGAAGTTAAGGCTGAACTTAAAGAGGACGAAGATAAATAATGAGGGCAAGTTTAGCCCACAGGCTAGATACCAGGGCTAGGTTTGTCTATGAAGAAGATCTTAGCTTTGACCTAGCTAATAATTTAAAGTATTTAGTCCAAGGTCAAGACGGGGTTAAGTTTTGTAAGGTAAATCCTCTTGCAAATTCTTTTACAGTTACATTTGAAAAGGGAAGCCTTCCAAACCTTGCTAGATTTATCCTAGACCTTGATTTAAAAACAATTAAAGACTTAGTTATTGACGATTCTGATTTTTACCCACAAGAGGAAGAGGACGTTTTTAGGATTCTAAGGAATGCATTTTATAGGAGGATTTTCTTTAGGTATTTCATACCAGCACCTCTGAGTCCATATTTCATTATGCTCAGGGCTTATCCATTTATTAGGGATGGTCTAAAGGCAATCCGCCAAAGAAAGTTAAATGTAGATCTCTTGGATGCTACAGCTATTTCTGTTTCCTTGGCAACAGGTGAATTTGGAGATGCAGCTAATATTATGTTCCTCTTGGATTTAGGTGAGAAACTCGAAGAATATACTCTCAAAAAATCTCAAGATGACTTGGCTCATTCCCTTGCCCTAAATGTTGACAAGGTATTTGTAGTAGAAGATGGCAAAAAAATTCTAAAGCCTCTCAAGGAAGTAGAAGTAGGCGACCTTGTTTCAGTAGAAATGGGTTCTACAATCCCAGTGGATGGAGAAGTTGTAGAAGGCCTTGCCATGGTTAACGAAGCATCCTTCACTGGCGAAAGTGAAGCTGTTAAGAAAAATAAAGGCTCCGTTGTATTTGCAGGAACTGCCCTAGAAGAAGGTGGCATCCTTGTTAAGGTTAATAAAAAATATGACGATTCAAGGTTAAGCCACATCATAAACCTTATTTCTGAAAGTGAAAGAAATAAATCACTTTCTCAAAAGAAGGCAGAAAATATGGCTGATTCTCTTGTTAAGTATTCATTTATAGGGGCAGGTCTTACCTACCTACTCACAAGAAATTTCATCAAAGCTAAATCATTTTTGATGGTAGACTTTTCTTGTGCCCTTAAACTTACAATTCCTATAGCAACCATGAAGGCCATTAGCCAGGCCTCAGATATGGACGTTATTGTAAAGGGTGGTAGGTTCTTAGAAAACCTATCTCATGCTGATACCATAGTCTTTGATAAAACAGGCACTTTAACCAAGTCAGAACCAAGACTTGCCAAGGTCATTGCCCTTACAGATATAAGCGAAGATGAGTGTTTGAGAATTGCAGCTTGCCTTGAAGAGCATTTCCCACATTCAATCGCCAACGCTGTTGTAAAGGCAGCCAAGGATAAGGACCTCCACCACGAGGAGATGCATTCAAAACCAGAATACATCGTAGCCCACGGTATCAGGTCATATATAGTTGATAAACCAGCCCTAATTGGATCAGAACACTTTATCCTAGAAGACGAAGGTATAGAAATTACTGAAGAGACCAGGGAAATGATTGATAAACTTAAGGAAAATTATTCTCTTCTCTACCTAGCCTTTGCTGATAAGTTGATTGCTGTTCTTTGTATAGAAGATCCAATAAGGGAAGAAGCAGAAAGTGTTATAACAGATTTAAGAAAGCTAGGCTTTAAAGAAATAGCCATGCTAACTGGCGATGCAGAAAATGCGGCAGCTTCTGTTGCTAACCGTCTAGGCCTTGACCACTACCAGTCTCAAGTCCTTCCTGAAGATAAGGAAGCCTACATCAGAAAGAAAAAGGCTGAAGGCAGAAAGGTCATCATGATTGGCGATGGTATTAATGATTCTGTAGCCCTATCAGCTGCAGATGTTGGTATAGCTATGCATCAAGGAGCTGATATAGCCAAGGAAATTTCAGACATATCCATAGGCACAGATAGCCTAGAAGGATTAATAGAAGTAATTAAACTTGCTAAGTCCATGGACAGGAGAATTAAGGCGGACTACAGAAAGATAGTAGGAATAAATTCTGGTCTAATTATCCTAGGAGTGTTGGGAATCTTGTCAAATACAAATTCATCCCTAATCCACAATATGTCAACAGTAGCCATAGCTGGACAAAATATGAATAATTACAGACTATAAATTTTTTGAAGGTGACAAACCAAAAGGTGAGTCACCTTTTTTATGTAAAAATAAAGGGTTAAGGGAGTTTGAATTTCGTTTTGGATTTCTTTGCTATTTATTCCTTGACATATTATAAATTCGGTTGTATTATTATACTAAATAAAAATGTGATTACAGAAAGACAGTTTGAATGAATTACCCTAGAGAAAAGACGGTTGGTGCAAGTCTAGTAAGGATTAAAGCTTATTCCCTCTGTATGCAGAATAGCCGAAACAAGTAAGCTATTACGGAAGCTACCGTTATCAGAAGCAAGGAGTTGTTAGACTCCTGTTGAGGTAATCTTTTAGATTATAAAATTAGGTGGTACCACGAATTTACACTCGTCCTATATGGACGGGTTTTTTTGTTAGCATTTTTATTTGAAGAAAGGAGTTCTTATGAAAAAAATATTCACAAAAATAGCCGGAACAATCTTTGTGCTGGTTGGCATTATCATTTTAGGCTCATGTGGTAATAAGGAAGGCAAAAAAGAATACATAATTGGGGTCATCCAGATAGCTGACCATCCGTCACTTGACGCAGCCAGGGAGGGATTTTTGGAGGAACTTGACAAGGAAGGCATATCTTACAAGTTAATTGACCACAGGGCAGGTGGAGATATTTCTCTAATTCCCCAATTGGCATCCGACCTTAAGATTAAGGGGGCGGATTTGATTTATACCATAGGTACACCTGCCGCCCAGGGAGTTTACAACATAGTCAACGACAGGCCGATATTATTTACAGCCGTCACAGACCCTATCGGTGCAGGTCTGGTTGATGAAAAAACCAGGACAGGCAAAAACATAACAGGGGTTTCAGATTATGTGGATCCGGCCAAGGTTATTGACGATTTTTTAAAGGTTTATCCAGAAACTAAAACTTTCGCTACTATGTATAACACAAATGAGCAAAATTCTCTTGTGCAAATCGAGGCTTTGGAAAAGGCAATCAAGGAGCGTGGCCTTAGTTTAAAAAAACAGGGAGTTTCATCAATTAATGACATTCCCCAAGCCCTTGCTAGCCTAAAGTCAGGTACAGATGCTATGGTAACTGTCACTGACAATGTGGTTGTAAATGCCATGCCAGTTATAGCCAAGACTTTGAAGGATGAAAAAATTCCAAGTCTTGCCTTCGATGAAGGTTCGGTAGAAAATGGTGCCCTTATTGCAGAGGGTGTTAATTACAAAAAAATTGGACAAAGGGCAGGTGAGATGGCAGGGGAAATCCTAGAGGCAAACAAGGATATAAAAGAACTCCCATTTGAAGATGCCAAGGACCTAGAAATGCTTGTAAACAAAGATACAGCAAAGGACCTAGGACTTGATTTAAAAAATGAAGGTCTTAAAGATGCTAAGATTATGGAAAAAAAGGAAGGAAAATAGATGACAGTTTTACTAAATATAATGGCCTCATCGGTTGAAATAGGCCTTGTCTTCGGCGTACTCGCCATGGGCTATATGCTCACTTACAAAATTTTGGAATACTATGACCTAACACTTGAAGGATCCTACCCACTAGGAGCCTTCCTAACAGCAGCTGCGATTACAAGTGGTTTAAATCCTTATTTGGGACTTATCTTATCAGTTATTGGTGGAGTGGCAGCGGGTTCTATTACCTATTTTCTCTACAAAAAAGTGAGGGTTGAACCACTCTTAACTGGTATTTTGACCCTAACCATGCTTTATTCAGTGAATTTAAAAATTAAGGGTGTATCTAATATCCCTGTTGCCCAGTATCCATCAATTTTTGGTGGCGTGCCTAAATGGATAATCCTAATCGCCTTTGTTATTATTATTAAAGTCCTAATTGATTATTTTTTAAGAAGTGAGCAGGGATATCTTTTAAAAGTAACCGGCAACAACAGAAAGCTTGTTAAAGCCCTTGGCAAGGACCCTGACACCTACGTATTTTGGGGACTTATTATTTCAAACGCCCTAATCGGTCTTGCAGGAGGTCTTATGACCAACTACCAAGGGTTTGCCGATATAGGCATGGGCACAGCTATGATTGTTACAGGTCTTGCTTCAATCATAATAGGAGATACAATTGCAAAAAATTCGAACAAACTAAGAGATACAACCAGGGCAATTTTAGGCGCTATCGTCTATAGGATTATTTCAGGAATAGCCATTTATTTTGGCCTAAATCCTAATGACCTAAAGCTAATTACAGCCCTAATCGTAATCGCCTTTATCGCCTACAATAACTACCTTGGCAAAAAACAGTACAGAAAGTTGGTAAGAGATGTTAGAAATTAAAAATATATCAAAAACTTTCAACCTTGGCACTGATGAAGAAGTGACAATTTTTGATAAGTTTTCACTTAAAATAGAAGAGGGAGTAGCAACTACCATTATAGGGCCAAATGGTTGTGGCAAATCGACCCTTATGAATATAATCTCTGGGGCCCTTAGGGTTGACGGGGGTTCGATTTTAATTGACGGGGAAGATGTGACCAAGCTTTCCGAAGAAAAAAGAGCAGCTTATATTGGTAAGGTCAACCAAGACCCTAAGGATGGAGTCGCTACCAACCTTGATATCTACGAGAACATGGCCCTCGCCTTAAAAAAAGGCAAGAGATTTACCCTAAAAAACCTAAAGAAAAACGCTGACGAGAAAGAGATTATAGAAAGGCTTAAGTCCTTGAATCTAGGACTTGAAAACAAACTCCATACCAAAACTGGACTTCTATCTGGTGGTCAAAGGCAGTCCCTATCGCTTCTTATGGCAACAGCCAAGAGGCCAAAGCTCTTGCTCCTTGATGAGCACACAGCAGCCTTAGATCCTAAAACTAGTCGTAACATCATGGACAAGACAAGAAGCTTAATTGATACAGAGAAAATAACTACCCTACTGATTTCCCACAACCTTAGGGATGTTGTGAGATATTCTGACAGGATAATCATGCTCAACAAGGGAAAAATCGCTATAGATGTGATGGCAAAAGATATAACAGAACCTGAGTTAATTAGAAAATATAAGGAAGAACTCGGCGAATACGAAGGATAAAAAACTGGCTAGGAATGAAAATTCGTTATAGAATTTCATCCTAGCCAGTTTTTGCTAAACAATTTTAAAGGGTTAACACTTAGCTTTAGACTTTAAACTAAGCCTTGGGAAAAATTGGAGGGTTCCAAGGCTGTAGCTTATTTCTTTATAAATTTTTTATAAAGAGCGAATGCTGCCATGCCTATAATTGCATTTACCACTATAGATCCGCCTGGCTTGATGTCGAAATGATAGGAAATTATTATTCCTACCATCATGTAAATAACACCAAGGATAGTAGTTATGAAAAAGGTTTGTTTGTAGGATTTGGCGACTATAAGTGATGTTGCCACCGGAAGAACAATGAGGCTTGTTACCATCAAAGCTCCGATTATCTTAACAGACAAGGCTATGGTTATAGCTGCAAGAAGGGTAAAGATGGCATCAAGAGCCTCTACCTTAACCCCAGAAAGCCTTGCAGTGTTTGGGTCAATGGCGATGGCTAAGAGCGCTGAATATCTGGTAACAGAAAGGACTATAACCAAAATAAATACTACAGAAGTATTTATGATATCAGTTGTAGTTACCGATGAAATCGAACCAAAAAGGTAGGATTCAAAGGAATTGCCACCGGGAGCGAAATCTGATAGGATGGCTGCTATGCCAAGACCTGTAGACATGATTACCGCTGTTGCCATATCCCCATATTGAGGGAATTTTTTTCTTATTAATTCTATTAGGAAGGCTGCCAGTACACAAATAATGGCAGAACCTACAAGTGGGTCAAAACCGAGAATAAGTCCCATACCAACACCAGCAAGGGCTGTGTGGGAAAGGGCATCTCCGATCATGGATGTCTTTCTATTTACCATGACTATCCCTATAATAGGAATCATAATTGAAAGAAGGAAGCCTAAAAATAAAGCTTTTCTCATAAAGGCAAATTCTAACATCTTACTAGCCTCCCTTCTACCATTTCATATTTTTGCATATTTAGGTTAAGACTTTCCATTTCCTTTAATTCGTGGGTAACCATAACAATGGTAATGGAGAATTTCTCTGAAAGTATATCAATGGTTTCAAAAAAGTTTGCCTTGCTCTGTTTATCAACACCTGCTGTAGGCTCATCAAGGATAAGGATTTGAGGGTTGTTAATCATAGCCTTGGCAATCATTGCTCTCTGCGCAAGACCACCAGACAATTCATTGACTGGAGTGTTGATATATTCTTCCATACCCATTTTTGTAAGGATATCTCTAGCCTTTTGATAGTGGGCTTTTTTGGGGATTTTGATAAAGCCAAAATCCTCGTAAAGGTTTAAAGATACTAGTTCTAGGCAAGTTATAGGGAAGGATATTTTATTTACTATATTTATTTGGGGAACATAGCCTATATCCTTATAGGACTTGTAATCTTCGATATTCTTGCCCAAAATTTTTATAGAACCTGTATCTTTTCTTAGTTCACCTAACATTAATTTTATTAAAGTTGACTTACCACTGCCGTTACCACCAAGGATAAGGGCCAAATCTCCCATTTCTAATTCGAAATCACAAGATTTTATGACGGGGATTTTATTATAGGCAAAAGTCACATCTTTTATTTCTATTGCTTTCACTTTTCCTCCTCGACCATAGACTTGTAGAGATTTTCAAGATTCATTCTCATTAAATCAATGTAAGATTGGTTCTTATCTTTTTGTTCTTTGCTCAAATATTCCATAGAGGCAAGGGGAGAAATCTTGCCACCTATTTCTTCTGCTAAGGCCTTTGCTTGTTTTGGATTTTGCCCGTATTCATAAAAGACAGTCGAGATGTGGTTAAATTCTGAAAAATCAATTGCCTTTTTTATTGTCTTAAGACTTGGGCTTTCTAAACTTGTTAGGCCCTGGAGAGGGTATTGGGTTAGGTCAAAATCTCTAGCCAGATAGGCGTAAGCGTAATGTATGGTTAGGAAATTTTTCCTAGTCTTATCAAGCTTTGCGAATTTTTCTTTATATTCTGCGTCTATATCTGTCAATTGGTCTACATATTTTAGTTTGTTTTTTTTGTAAATTCTTTCGTTTTTAGGATATTTTTCTATTAGCTTTTCCTGGATAGCATTTAGATATTTCTTGGCATTTACAATAGAAATCCAAGAATGTGGGTCATAGGTAATTTTATCAAAACCCGATGAGGAGCCTTCCATAAGGGAGACTTCCTTGCCTTCATCTTTTAGGAAATTGCCCTTGCCATCTACAAAACTGTAAGGCAGCAAGTCTTCGCTAATCCTATCAGATATAAAAATCCACTTACCCTTATCTGGGAAATCAAAATAAACTTCGCCAGATTCGTGACCCATCTCTACTCCATAAACCTTGCCCTCTTCTACCTTGTTAGTAGATTTTTGGTGGACGAGTTCGCCTTTTTGGCTCATTATTTTCTTGGCTTTGTTAACCAAGTCTTTTTGCTTGAGGCCTTCATCCTTGATAAAGGCAACCCTCATCATGTCCTCATGGGTGTGGCCAAAGTCGATTTTATTTTTGCCAGCTTTTAGATCAAGCCTTGCCAGGTATTGAAAATCGCCTATAGCTGCAGCACCCTTATAGGTAATAAGGTCTACAGAATCAGAAAGCTTTAGAATGTCAAGATTTGGCAAGTTTTCTTTTACAGTATCAAGCCAAGGCTCCATGTTGGCCCCATTTACAACTAAGAGGTCGCAGGAAGCGAGCTTTTTCATATCCTTAGGAGAAGGCTCCCAGATGTGGGGATCCTTATCTAAAGGCATAAAACTCTCCACCCTTACAGTATCCCCACCTATCATCTGAGTGAGGTCGTGGACTGGGTAAAATGAAGTGTAAATTAGGGGTTTATCACCAGTCTTTTTTTCGTGTTTTGAGCAGGAAGTTGCTAGGAGAAGAAGAAGAATAGGAAAAATCGCTAAAAATTTTCTACTCCCTTTTTTTAGGCCAAGCAAGCCTTGGCCCAGGGAGAAAATCTTATTCAGTAATTTCATCTATGATTTGTTGGTCAGTTGAAGATGGTTTTACAAAAGTTGGGTACCATCCTTCTTCCTTAAGTAAGCTATCCTTATCATCACCATATCTCATGTGGAAGTGAGTTAGACTTTCTTCACCGTGGATAGGCATCATTAAAAGAACCTTGTAAGGAGCATCTTTGCTTGTAGCTTCAAATACATCCCACTCAAGCTTATGACCACCGTGTTCTACTTCTATTTTGTCTTTATAGGTATAATCAGCTTCACCGATAACTTCACCCTTAGCATCTGGGAATTCTTTTAGGAATTTAACATGGTCGCCAGAGATTTCTAGACCACCAAAATCACATTTTCTCTTCTTTAGATAGCCTTCTTTGGCAGATTTTTCATCTGTATTTTCTTTTTCAGCAAGAGTTTTGAAAGCTCCTTGGATTTCAGGTTTTTCTAAGTAACCACCCATATTGTTCCATTCGCCTTCCCAATCAGCTATGCTTGCCTTATCAGCTTCTTCAGCTGGTTTTTCATCTTCAGCAGGTTTTTCGTCCTTAGCTTGTTCTTCTACTTTGGTTTCTGCCTTTGTATCTTCTTTAGTTTTTGTATCAGCAGCATCTTTTTGACAAGCTGCAAGGATAAGACATAGTGAAAGTAGGGCTGTAATAGTGTATTTTTTATTAAATTTCATAATTATTACCTCTTAATTTTTACATTATTTTCATTAATCGATTAACTGACTATGATAATGATAACATCTATTAATTAGAATGTCAAGAATGATTTGCATTATCAAAAAAATAATAAAAATTTAACAAGAAAAAAGATGCTTGAGCACTCTAGAGAAATATTGGAAATAAGAGCTTAGTAAGGATTGGATTTAGAGTTAAGTGTGTGCTTAAAAGCTGACTAAAAAAACAAAAAACCAGTTGATTTTGAAAAAAGAAATATAAAATCACAAAATATTTGAAGAATTAAATCGAAAAAATAGTGGGAGATGAAAGTAAAATATACAAAATTTATTAGGGAATGAAAAATAAAAATCGAAGTCGAAATGGAAGATGGAATTACAAATGTAGGATAGATTAAAAAATGTTAGTTAACTAAGCTTAAAACTTGATTTTATACTAAAAATATTTTTATTAGGTAATTACCGAGCAAAAAAAGTGACTGGACCTTTTTAAGATGCCAGTCACTTTTAAAATCCCTACTTCTTTGTATAGTTTGGAGATTCTCTTGTAATTTGAATATCGTGTGGGTGGTTTTCTACTAGGGAGGCTGGGGAGATTCTTACGAATTTTGATTTTTCGTAAAGTTCTTTGAGGTTGGCAGCTCCTACGTAGCCCATACCAGACCTGAGACCACCGAGGAGTTGGTAGATAACGTCACCAACATATCCCTTAAAGGCTACACGGCCTTCAACGCCTTCCGGTACGTATTTTTTGGTGTCATTTTGGAAATATCTATCTGATGAACCTGATTTCATGCTTGCGAGTGAACCCATGCCGCGGTATTCTTTAAATTGTTTACCTTCGAACATGATTGTCTCGCCTGGGCTTTCCTCAGTTCCTGCAAAGAGGGAACCAGCCATTACAACATTTGCTCCACAGGCTAGGGCCTTGGTTATATCGCCAGAATATTTTATACCACCGTCTGCTATTACTGGGATGCCGTATTCTTTGGCAACTTCCACGCAGTCGACAATGGCAGATATTTGTGGCACACCAACACCAGTTACAACCCTGGTTGTACAAATTGATCCAGGACCAATTCCGACTTTAACACAGTCGACGCCAGCTTCTATTAGGTCTCTTGCGGCTTCGCCTGTTGCGATGTTACCAGCTATTACTTGGAGGTCTGGGTATTTGGCTTTGATTTTTTTGACAGCTTCTATAACGCCTTTAGAGTGTCCGTGAGCAGTATCAAGGGCGATTACGTCAACCTTTGCACCGACAAGAGCGTCAACTCTTTCCATCATATCACCTGTGATACCAACACCTGCACCAACTAGGAGTCTGTCTTGGGCATCTCTTGCTGAATTTGGATATTGTCTGGTTTTTTCTATGTCTTTGATTGTGATAAGTCCCTTTAGCTTGCCTTCGTCATTAACAATTGGGAGTTTTTCAACCTTACCAGATTCCATTTTCTTTATAGCATCTTCCATACTGATGCCTTCTTTGCCCAGGATCAAATTATCCTTGGTCATAATATCGTCAATTAGGACGCTTTCATCATCTTGGAATCTCACATCTCTGTTTGTAAGGATGCCTTTTAAGCACATATCATCATCGACTATTGGTACACCAGAAATCCTGTAGTGGGCCATGATGTCAAGGGCATCACCGAGGCTGTTGTATGGGTGAAGATAGAAGGGATCAGTTATAACACCATGTTCACTTCTCTTAACCCTGTCAACTTGAGCAGCTTGCTCTTCTATTGACATATTTTTGTGAATAATACCAATACCACCTTGTCTAGCCATGGCAATAGCCATTTCATACTCGGTAACAGTATCCATTGATGCTGACATTAATGGAATATTTAGCTTGATTTTTTTTGTTAAGTTTGTTTTGATTTCTACTTGATTTGGTAAAACTTCAGATGGGCCTGGTACAAGAAGTAGGTCATCGAAAGTTAAGCCGTCGCCTATAATTTTCATATTAATCTCCTCTTTTCTTTGATTCTAATAGAAACAATACACTCTTTTAAAGCAAAATCATTGCTTTTTGCAACACTCTATTCAATTATTTTTCTTACTATACCTTTAAAAATATGACTCGTCTAATGATTTTCCCAAGAGTTTTAAAATTGGTAAATTTACAAGGAAATTAGGGGTCTTGTCCCTACAAATAAAAAAAATCGCCCTGGCGGACGATTTTAATTTATTATTTATCTAGCAAGATGGTTAATAAAGATATAAAGCAAATAAAAGATATGAGCGACTATATAGCAATTATATATATTTAACTACAAATAGGAATATGGATTTCTGTCAAATACCTATCTACCATATTTTCTAGGAAGGGATCTAAAATATTTATGCAGATAAAATCTTTGGAGAAATTCTTATCTGGAAATTTTTTCTTAGCCTCTTCCACAACCCTTGGTATATCGGCATAAGGACCTTCATAAAAAAATCTTAGGGCCTGGTATTTGTCTAGATATTTTATAAAGTCTTCGTATTCTTCTTTGACATAATTAAAGCCAACTAGGGCCCCAAAAACTTTATCGTAGGATCTAATTTCTTTTTTGTAATTATAAAAAACTAGGGTTGGATAGTTGAAAAACAGGGAAGAGTTGTAGATGTTCTCTTCATAGCCAAGGGAATAATATATCATAGGTGGGCTAGAAATAAAATCATAGTCTATATTTTTGCTGATTTTTAGTTTCTCATCAACAAAATCCAACTTTCTATCTATAGTCTGTATAATTTCTGATAATCTCTCTTGTTCTTTAAGGATCATATCTGCCTGGAAATTTAGTTCTTCTTTTAGGGTGTTTAGGTTATCATGGCTTAAAAGGTCCTTGATTTTTTCTATAGAAAATCCTAGGCTCCTAAGAAATTTTATAAAAGAAAATTGAGAAAATTGATTGTAGGTGTACTTTCTATAACCGGTCTTTGCATCAACCTCACAGGGTTTAAATAAGTCTATTTTGTCATAATAAATCAAAGTTTGCCTACTGACATTAAACATATTGGCAAATTCACTTACGGATAAATATTTCATCACAACCTCCTCTATTATCATACTAATTTTTATCGTCATTTTAAGCAAGAAAACTCCCACATTTGCCATAAAAGTGAGAGTTTAGAAATTTTTTTATAATTAATAATATTATGAGATTTTGCCATCAGGAATAATTTTATTTAAGATGATAGCTACTAGGGCAGAGCTTGCTATAGATGATCCTAGGATATATTGGATTATAACAGGTAGGCTTTTTATAAAGTCTTCTGGGATTAGGTTTAATCCTAGGGCAAAAGACATAGATATGATCAAAATATATTGACCCTTACTATCAAGCTTTATGTTTTTGACCATATTAATCCCTGCTAGGGCAATAATACCACTTGTTACCAAAAATACTCCACCAATAGCAGCTGATGGGATGACTGTGATGATGGCTGACAATTTGCCTGAAAAACCTATTAGGATAAGGATGGCGCCAACAAAGGTCATTATGTGCCTGCTAAAAACTTTGGATAGGGCAAGGACTCCCACGTTTGAAGAGTAAGCTGTCATTGGGCTTACTCCAAAAAGTGAAGATATTATATTGGCAATTCCAAGCCCTGTTACACCCTTGTTGACCCTTTCTTCTGTGAGTTCTGTTTGGGTTGTAGAACTTGTTGCAAGCCATGACCCAACAGTCTCTGTCATTATTACAAAGTATAAAATAATCATAGTAAAGACTGACGCTAGGTCAAATTTTATAGAAAAGTCAATAAAAGGTAGGGCGGGCCTTGCAAAAAAGCTAGCGTTTTTAACTGGTTCAAAATTGCCATAACCATAAGATAAATAGACTAGAAACCCACATAAAAGAGCAAAAATACCAGACCCTATCCTAGAAATAGAACCTACCTTATTATTTTTTTCACCAAGGATAGAAAAAACCATCATGGCAAGCATTGTTATAAGAGCAATTGTTATATTTTCTCCCAAGCTAGCTTCATTTTCTACAAAAATTTGCGAATTTAGAGCTAGGGGTATGAGGGAAAGCCCGATATTTAAAACTATACTTGCTCCAACAACTGGAGATATCAAGGACTGGAGGATTTTGTTAAATTGCTTTGATAACCCTATCATAACTTGGACAAAGGCACCTATTAGACAAGCGCCAACCACATAGGCCCAAGAATCGATATTGCCACCATTTATCATGTAAATTCCGATAATACCGCCAACAGGCACAAAACTTGCACCATAGACAAGGGGATATTTCATAAAAACTAGGGCTTGAATTAGGGTTGTTATTCCTGATACCAAAAAGGTTGATTGGATTATGCTCACCTTTTGGGCGTCGTCAAAAAGTAAAATTGAAGCTATGATTAAAGGCACAACATAAGCATTCATAACTAAAGTGTGCTGGAGGGCAAGGACTAGGGCCTTGCCAGTGGGGATTTTTTCTTCTATTTTTTTCTCGTTGGGATTTTGTATATTATTTTCCATCTATTTGACCCTTTCTCCTTGGATGTAGACTTCTTTTATGTTTGAAGATTCTGATAAGAGCAATAATTTGTGGAGGACATCTATATCAGAGAGCTCCTCATAAAAGTGTGGAATTGCCTCATCTATTTTCAGAATTTGTATATCAAAGGCATAGCCTTTTTCAAGTTTTCCTATAGGTAGTTTTAGGGCCTTGCCACCTCCTGCTGTCGCAAGGTAAAAGGCTCTATTTAGAGTTATTGACGAGTCTTTTCTGCCTCTTTTATCACTAGCTAGGGCTGGATCTACTCCGTCGTTTAGCATCCTAGATGAGATAACAGCTTGTCTTATAGCTGTATACATGCTAGGGCTATAACCACCGGAAATATCAGTAGCAAGACCTACATTTAGGCCGTTTTCCTGGCAAGTTTTGACAGGTAGGACTGCATTTGCAAAATAAGCATTTGAAATCGGACTGTGGGCGATACTTGCGCCTCTTTCTGCCAAAAGTTTCATATCTTCTTCTGATAGGTGGCAAGCGTGGGCTAGGATAGTTCTTTCATTTATAAGCCCAAACTTATCTAGAGCCGTAGCATCGTGGATTCCGTACCTCTCTATAGCATAACCATGCTCCCAGTCGCTTTCGCTAACATGGCTTTGGATATGGATATCTTTATAGGTTTTAGCAAGCTCTCCAAGGCCTTCTAGGGCCTCATCTGAACAAGAAGGTATAAACCTAGGCGTGATTACAGGATATACTTTTTGCTTGTAGGTATCCTTTATGGCTAAAACCTCATCTATAAAGAGCCTTGATTCTTCAATAGCATCTTTGGCTGACTTATCCCTGCAATAATCAGGGTTGGCAGTAGGATCATCCATAACAACCTTGCCAACAAGACCTCTTTGGCCAAGAGTTCCACAGATTTGGGCGAGAAGAGTAGATGGCGCCCTATCAACGCTTGAAAAATACATTGCAGTTGTTGTACCGAATTTCAAAGTTTCTTTTACCAAATCTCTATAAACCATGTTGGCAAATTCTAAATCCCTATACTTGCTTTCAAGTGGGAAGGTATATTTACCAAGCCAAACTTCTAGTGGACTATCTAGGGCAGTACCAGCTTGTGGCCACTGGGGAGCGTGGTTGTGAAGGTCTATAAAACCTGGCAATATGTATTCATCATCAGCTAAAACCCTGAGTTTGCCATCTTCTAGTAGCTTTTGTCTTATTTCATCATAAGCAGCATGAGATTTTTCATAAATTTCTTCTATAAAACCATCTTCGTTTATTAGAAAAATCCCCTTGTTTATAAATTTAACTTGGTCAAAACTTTTGCTATAAAAAGCTTTGGCTTCTATTGCAAATGACTTATTCATTGTTACCTCCTGAAGATTTTGGAAATATCATATAGCCTATAGTAGCTATACAGTCAAGGAGAAAATAAAAAAATCGCCCCGAAGGACGAATTTTTTATTCATTTACCATTAGGTAGTTGTAGGCACCTAGGGCTGCTGTGGCACCAGAGCCTGCTGCGATTACAATTTGTTTAAACTTGCTATCGGTAGCATCGCCTGCAGCGTAGATTCTTTCGATGTTGGTAGATCCATCATTAGCTGTGATGACCTCTCCCATCTTATTCTTTTCTATACCTGAATTTCCCATCCAATCAGTATTTGGAATTAGACCGACTTGGATAAAGCAACCTGCTATATCAAGCTTGTTTTCTTCGCCACTTATTCTGTCTGTATATTCGAGTCTTTCAACCCTGCCTTCGCCGTAAAGACCAGTTGTTTGGGCGTTGGTTATGACTTTCACATTATCAAGGGATTTTAATTTCTTTTGTAAAATCTCATCTGCCTTTAGTTCTGGCAAAAATTCTAGGACTGTTACGTGTTTTACAATGCCCGCAAGGTCTATAGCTGCCTCTATACCAGAGTTGCCGCCCCCGATTACAGCGACGTTTTTACCCTTAAAGAGTGGACCATCACAGTGGGTACAATAGGCAACGCCCTTGTTCCTAAATTCAGTTTCACCAGGGATGCCAATTAGTCTCCACCTTGCACCTGTTGCGATTATTGCAGTCTTGGCAAAAAGTTTTGCTCCATTATCAAGGCTTATTTCAACCTTGTCGCTAACTGCCTTTATTCCATCTGCAAGGACACCCGTCATTAGGTCAACATCAAGGCTTGTCACTTGCTCTTTCATTTGAACCATGAAATCAGGGCCTTCTGTGTATTTAAAACCAGGAATATTTTCTATGGACAAAGTCTCATTGACTTGACCACCAAATTCGCTGGCAACAAGGCCAGTTTTGATGCCCTTTCTTGCAGCGTAAATTGCAGCTGTAGCAGCTGCTGGACCACCACCTATAATTAGGGTATCGAAAAGTCCCTTGTTGGCAAATTCGCCCTTATCAACCTTGGTTCCAAGTTTGTCTAAAAGACTTGCTAGGGATTGCTTGCCACCTTCGAAAAATTCTCCGTCTTTGAAAATGGCAGGAACAGCTAGAACATCTCTAGACTCCGCCAAATCTTGGAAGGTGCCACCGTCGATCATAGTGTGGTTGATTTTTGGATTTAAAATCGCCATTATATTTAGGGCCTGAACTACATCTGGGCAATTGTGACAGGAAAGGGAAACGATGGTTTCAAAGTCTGCTGGGCCCAAGGATTCAATTCTTTTTTTGTCAGAATCGTCAATCTTTGGAGCGATGCCTCCAGCTTGGAGCATAGCTAGGGCAAAGGAAGCAAACTCGTGGCCAAGAGGAAGACCAGCAAAAATAATTCTTCCGTGGTCAAAAGCACCCTTGATTTCAAAGGAAGGAGTATATGGCAAATCTTTTTCGACAAGCTTAACCTTATCTGAAAGAGCCACAACTTCTTCTACAAATTCTCTAACTTTTTTTGACTTTTCATCATGAGCAGAAAGCCCAATAGTGACCTCTGTTTTCAAGAGGCCAAAGTATTGGGCTAACTGGTTTTTTAGATTAGTATCTAACATATTAGATTTTACCAACTAGGTCAAGTCCTGGTGTAAGAGTTGCGTCAGCTTCGCTTTCCCATTTAGCAGGGCAAGCTTCACCTGGGTGACTTGCAACGTATTTTGCAGCCTTAACCTTGTTTATATTAACATTAGCTTTTCTACCTATACCATCAGCGTTGATTTCTATAGTTTGGATAACATTTTCTGGGTCGATTACAAGAGTAGCCCTGTGAGCCTTGCCTGATTCGTCAAGAAGGTCAAGTTCTCTAGTAAGTTCTTTATTAGAATCGCCAATCATTGTGTACTTAATTTTGCTAATAGCTTCTGAATTATCATGCCAAGCCTTATGAACAAAATGAGTATCAACAGAAACTGAATAAACTTCAGCACCAAGAGCCTTTAGTTCATCATAAGATTCTTGCATATCTTCAAGCTCTGTTGGGCAAACAAAAGTAAAGTCAGCTGGGTAGAAGATAAGAACTGTGTAAGAACCCTTTAAGTCCTCGTTAGTTACAGTTACAAACTCTTCCTTAGCTGGATTGTAAGCGTCTAGTTTAAATTCTGGTAATGTTTTTCCTATTAAAGCCATAATATTCTCCTTTTAAAAAATTTTTCAGATAAGCATCTGTAGTAATAACTATAATCATTCTAAATACAAAAGTCAAGTTTTGCAGTCCCTACAAAGAAAGAAAAATAAAAAATCGTTTTACTAAAATAGACTTTAATGAGTATTGGGATAGGGGAAAAAATAAAATCCCTAACTAAGCCTCAGATATAGATTTTCAAAATGTATCACTTTTGCGTAAATATAAGACTTGTAATATATTGATAATTGTTTACTCGGCTAAAAAATATGATATTCTATACTTATAGAAAGTATTATGAAAGGAGTAAAGTATGAACAACAAGAAAAGGATTTCTTTAGCCTTGGCTTTACTTTTGGGGCTGTCCAGCTTAACAGCTTGCCAGAAATCAGAAGAAAAGCCTGCTGAAGAAAAAAGCAAGAAGAAAAATCTGATGAAGCTGACAAAAAAGAAGATTCTAAAGAGGAAGAGAAAAAAGAAGGCGAAAAAACTGAAGGAAAGTTTGAAGCCACAGGTCCAGGCTACGGCGGGGATATTAAGGTAGCTGTTGACTTAAAAGATGGAAAAATCGAAAACATCGAAATCCTTGAGAACTTAGAATCAGCTGGTGTTGGTAAGGTCGCAATGCCAATAGTTGCAGAAAGAATCAAGAAGGGCCAATCTGTAAATGTGGATACAGTTACTGGCGCTACTGCTTCATCAAAGGGACTTATGCTAGCAGTTACAAACGCTCTTAAAGAAGCAAACATAGCTGATAAGTTCAAAGAGGAATACAAAGAAGATAGGGAATATCCAAGTGAACTTGATGCTGATGTAGTAATCCTAGGTGGAGGTGGAGCTGGTTTAGCAGCTGCTGTTGAGGCTGTAGAAAAGGATCTTTTGTAATAGTTGTTGAGAAAAATGGCTATGTTGGTGGAAATACCATCCTATCTGGAGGTAGATATAATGCACCAGATCCAGAAAAACAAAAAGCCCAAGGTATAGAAGATTCAAATGAATTATTCTTCAAGCAAACATATGAAGCGGGAGATAAAGCTGCAAATCCAGAACTTGTAAAAACTTTGACAGACAATGCTTATGATGGACTAGAATGGCTTAAAAAACTCGGAACTGAATTTGAAGATAAGATAATCCAAGGAGCAGGCTCACTTTATCCTAGAACTCATCAAGCAGTAAAACCAAACGGTACAGGCCTAATAGAAGCCTATGAAGAGAACTTAAAAGATAAAGAAAATTACAAGCTTTTAACCGAAACAACAGCCAAGAAGATCTTGATGGATGGCGATAAGGTAAGTGGAGTTGTTTGCGAAAATCACGATGGGTCAGAATTAAAGATAAAGGCAAACAAAGCAGTTATAATTTCAACTGGTGGCTTTGCTAAAAATGCAGATATGGTTGTAGAATACAAAGATGCTGAGAAATGACCAAACCTAGATAAAAACACCATATCTACCAACCTCGATTCCATAAGAGGCGATGGTATCACTATGGGCAAGGAAGCAGGAGCTGACCTAGTTGACATGGGTCTAATGCAATTTTTATACCTAGGCATACCAAAGAAAGGTCAAATAACAGGTCTTGTAGATTTAGGCGCAGAAAAAACTTTATTTGTAAACAAAGAGGGCAAGAGGTTTGTCAGAGAAGATGGCAGACGTGATGTAATATGCAAGGCAATATTTGATCAAAAAGACGGTGAAATGTGGCTAATCCACTCATCAGATGCTCTTGATTTTGATAATGAAAAGACAATTGAAGGCAAAGACTTCAAAACTGTATTAGAAAATGGAGAATTTGGTTGGGTTAAGGGTGACACCCTTGAGGAACTAGCAGAAAAAATGAATGTTCCTTACGAAAACTTAAAAGAATCTATAGACAAATATAACAAAGCTGTTGATGACAAAAAAGATGAATTTGGTCGTGAAAATCTCACAATCAAATTTGAAAAGGGTCCATTTGTTGCAGTACCTAGAGTTCCATCTCTTCACCACACAATGGGAGGTTTGAGAATTGACAAAAATTGCCATGTATTAAATAAAGATGGCAATGCAATCAAGGGCTTGTATGCAGCAGGCGAAGTTACTGGAGGCATCCATGGTGCCAACAGAGTAGGTGGAAATGCAATAGTAGATACAGTAGTATTTGGCAGAATAGCCGGACAAAACGCTGCAGATAAAAAATAAGACAAAAGGATGTGATTTTTTCACATCCTTTTAGCTTGCGTTATTTTAAAATGGATACAAGAACCGGTAAGTTAAGCAGAATTCTTTATCTTAAGTTATTAATTTTTATTTAAATTTAAGACTAGAGAGCCTCCCAATACAAGGACCATGCCGATGGCAAGGTTTAATGTGAAGGCTTCCCCAAGGATTAGAACCGAGAGTATAGAGCCAAAAAGTGGGACAAAGAGTTTGTAAATTCCAAACTCGCCAGCAGAATGGTATTTAAGCACAACTGTCCAAATAGTAAAGGCTGTAGCCGATATAAAAGCTGCGTAAATTAATAAAATAACTGCCCTAATATTAAAAACGAGGCTTCCGTCCTTAAGGAGTAGACCAGTAATAATCATTAAGATTGAACCGATAATAAATTGGTTCGCCATAAGAAAATAAGAATTTTCCTTCTGGCCGTATTTTCTGATCAGAACTGTGCAAAGGGCGTTAATTGAAGTTGATATAAGGATAAAACCATCGCCAGTAAACTTAAAACCTTCAGAACTCGCCCCCTTGCCCAAGTTAGTAACTATAATACCAGCTGTCCCAAGGATTAGTGCTATAATCATATTTTTATTTATCTTATCCCCAGGCAACAAAAGCAAGGATAAGATAACAACAATGAAGGAGTTAGAAGCCTGGATTATAGAAGACTTCACCCCAGCTATATGAGATAAGCCAATATAGTATAAAATATATTGGATGAAGGTCTGAAGGATACCAATTATTATAATAAATTTCCAATTAATTTCGCTTTTTACAATCTTCTCCTTATTAAAAAGTCTTAAATATAAAAAAGTAATAAGGCCGGCAAGGAAGAACCTCATACCAGCAATAAGGATTTTTGCCCCTGTATCGGTGGTACTGACATCAAGAACATGGTAGGTTGTTTTTATGGTTGGAATCGCAGAACCCCATAAAAGCATGGCGAAAATTGAAAAGATAATCGCATTTTTTTTATTTTTTAACAAATTAACCTCCTGATAAAAATTTCTTAATACTATTAAGACTTTACCAAATAAAAAGATATTAGCAAAAAAGGGGGGGCAAGCTTAAGGAAATAAAAAAGAGGCTGTTGCAAAACTATGAATAACTATCTTCCCATCACTAGAGGGTTCTTGTGGGAAATTTTTGGGCCGACCGTCGGCTTCAGGTTACCTGCCGGTTCGTGGAGGCGAAATTTTCCGCAAGGTTCCTCTGGTGATTTGGGACGATTTATTCATTCTGTAACAGCCCTAATCTTTTTAAAAGGAATGTAATATTTTTATTCCGGATGCTCCTATTCGTCGCATGTCCTCCCCGATCCGGACGGGCTTGCCTCAAAAATTACATAAGGTTTTTCATCAATATTCCTGTGGACTTCGTCCTTGTAAAATTGTGAGAACCTTAAAAATTTTGCCTGCAAAAGTGAAGTAAAATCTTGTACCAAGATTTTGTAAAGAACGTAATGTTTTTTATCAATCTATCTCCGCACCTTTGGTGCTCGATATATTGTGAAAACTAGCCAAACATTACTTGCAACGTTTGGCTTACCATTAAAACAGACCACTAGCAATTATTGCTAATGGTCTCTAATGGTGGGATTTCTCCCTGAGTTAAACAGCGAAAGTTTTTACTTTCTTATCTAGTATAGCAAGAATTAGCCTTTCTGTAAAGCTTTTAGTTAAATTTATTGGATTTTGTTAAAGTGTTAGCAATATTTTGCTTGATTTCGGGTATAAAAATATTAGAGATTGGAGTTGTTATGAAAACTTTAGTAGGAATAGATTCTATAAAAACATTTGAAAACTCAGTTGAAATTGGAAATATTTTTAAGGTTAATTTGTTGTCTGATGTTGAAGTTATGCCTTTTCTTGATGGGGGCGAGGGAACTGTTGAGGCTATGCAGGCTATTATCAAGGGCAAGTATAAGTATGTAAATGTCCACAATCCTCTTAACGATGTGATTACTGCTAGGTATATTTTAAAAGACGATCTTGCAGTGATGGAGATGGCAGAGTCATCTGGCATTAGACTTTTGTATAAGGAAGAACTTAGGGTGATGGAGTCGTCTTCACTTGGTTTTGGAGAGATGGTTCTTGATGGTCTTAATAATGGGGCCAAGTCTTTTTATATTGGCATTGGAGATACAGCGACTAACGATCTTGGCATGGGTATGCTCTATGCTCTTGGCGTGAGATTTTTTGATGAAAATGACAATGGCCTAAATCCTATCGCTGAAAATATGGGAAGAGTTGCTAGGGTTGACATAGGTGGACTCGATGAAAGACTTAGGGGAGTTGAGATTAGGATAGCAACATCTACTAACCAAACCCTTTTTGGTAAAAATTCTTTCCTTGAAGACAGGGTCTACAGGAAGGGCGCGAGCGATTATGACACAGCAAGACTTTTTAATGGTTGCAAGCATTTTAAAAAAATTATTGAAGACACCCTAGGCACTGGATCTGTTGATATGCCAGCTATGGGTTCTGGTGGTGGTGTTGCTTGGGCTCTTTATATGTTCTTTAGGGCAAAAATTTCTAAGTCTATGGATTTTATCTTAGAAACTATAGATTTTAAGGATTTGATTAGGGATAAGGATGTTTTAATTCTTGGGGAAAATGTAGACCAATTTAACGGTGCAGCTTCAATTAATGTGGCAAGTCTTGCCAAGAGATATAAAAAAGATATAAAAATAATTTTCCTCCAAGACAAGGATGGAAGGAAAATTGAAAATAGGGGAGATTTTGATCTTATTTTTACCTACAAACTCAAGGATTCCTACGACAGGAAGGATATCCACAAGGCGATTGCAGGCCTTGCTATAAGTCTTGATAAGTCCATTTTAGCGAGGGAAAATTAGGGGTATAGTAGACATATGAGTATAAATTTAGAACGACTTAGCCAAGCTAGGGTCACATCGGTTTTGATGGTTATAAATATAATCGTCTTTGTCTTGATGAGCCTGAGTGGTGGAAGCGAAAATATTGAAAACTTAATAAGATTTGGTGCAAATTCCAAAATTCTTGTGGCACATGGTGAGTGGTGGAGGCTTATTACAGCGTCCTTCATCCATATTGGTTTTTTCCATATATTATTTAATATGTATTTCTTTTATAGTTTAGGTCCGATTTTTGAAAGATTATTCGGGTCTTTCAACTTTTTGATCATTTATTTAATATCTGGAATTTTTGGCAACCTCTTATCCTTTGCCCTTGGTAGCCCTTATACGGTATCTGCTGGTGCATCAACTAGCCTTTACGGTATGCTAGGCCTTGCTATTGGCCTTATGGCGACCTATAGGAATGATGAAATCATAAGAAGTTTCGGAGCTAGTTTTATATCTATTGTAGTTATAAATGTGGTTTATTCACTTCTTGCACCAGGGGTTGGAGTTTATGGTCATTTAGGTGGTTTTATTGCAGGTTTTCTTTTAGCGGGAATTTTTCCTATACTGGCAAGAGAAATCTCAAGCCCTAGAAGACTTATTTCTCTTATAATTTTATTGGCAGGAAGTTTTGCCCTTTACAAGATTGGCGTTAAGTCTATGATAGGAGTCTAGATGAAAATAATTTTAGCACTAATTCTCACCCTTATCCTTTCTTCTTGTGGTTTTGAATCCAAGAGTGAATTTAAGAAAGATATGGGAGAGACTGCGAGTGAAGAAAAAATGAAATTTCCAGAGATTAAGTATGTTTCAAATACTGAGTCTGAAGATGATGTGGACTTTGAGAAGGTCTATGGCAAGGGGCATATGTCTAGCAAGATTTACCTAAAAGATGCCTTGGGTTTTCTTAAGAAGTTTGATTTTGCTGGCAAGAAAATTGGGGTGGAAGTTCTTGAGTCTTCCTATAGCCCAAGCTCATATACAGCCGTTCTTGCCTTTAAGGATAAGGACAATATAGTTGAGAAAGAATATGGCCCTCTTGTTACTAGCGATAATGTTTTTAGCCAGGTGAACTTTGACCTTGTAGAGGCAGAGTCTGGTCCATGCCTTATTGCAAGCCAAGTTGTGATAGATGGCAAGGAGACTAAGAGTGCCTACTATATTTATAACAAGTACATGTCTTTGATAGATTCATTCCACTTTGAAAATTCTACTGATGACGTAAATGTTAATGTTTATAGGATGAGCAAGCCTGTAGAGGCAAGCGAAAATCCAAAGCCAGGCGATCTTGAGATGGCGATTTCCAAAAGGATTGACAAGGAAGAAGAATACCTAAAGGAAATCTTCAGTGTTTATAAAATAGAAAGCCAAGACGTAAAGGCAGAAATAAATGGCAGGAAGGTCTTGGTTGGCCTCATGCCGGCTACAAGTTCGGATAGGATTATCGAACTAAAATTACTTGATAAAGATAAAAATGACGCTATTTTAAGTATAAAATAAAAAAGGAGAAAGTATGAAAAGAAGCGAAGTTGAAGAAAGATTAAAATGGGACACCTCATCAATCTATACTGATGATGAGGGATTTTATAAGGATATAGAAGAAGTAAAGGCCCTTGTAGAAGAGCTTAAGAAATTTAAGGGCAAACTAACAAGCGACCTTGAAACTTTCAAGAAATATTTAAAACTTGAAGAGGAATTTTCAAGAAAAATGGAAAAGGCCTACGTATATTCATCACTAAGATCAGATGAAGATACTACCGTAGCGAAGTACCAAGAAATGAGCCAAGTCGCTCAAAACACCTATGTTTACGCAGCAAGCGAACTAGCCTTCATCTCACCAGAAATTTTATCTACAGATGAGAAAATTATTGATAAATATCTAGAAGATCCTGAGATTTCCTACCTAAAACATCATTTTGAAGATAAATTCAGGGCCAAGGACCACGTTCTAGATGCTAAAAGTGAAGCAATCCTTGCAGCTTTTGGTAAATTAAAAAATAACCCACAAAACACCTACATGATTTTTAACAACGCTGACCTATCCTTCCCAAGTGTGGAAAAAGACGGCGAAGAAGTTAAAATTTCAAATGCAAACTTTGTAACCCTTCAAGAAGACCCAGACAGAGACTTTAGACGCAAAGTTTATGAAAAATATTACGAAACATATAGGCAATACTCAAACACCCTAGCATCTACCCTTGACGGGGAATTTACTGCCCACAATGTAGAAGCAAAATTAAGAGGCTACAAATCAGCTAGGGAAATGAGCCTATTTGCCAACAACATTCCAGAAGAAATATACGATAATTTACTAGAAGTAATACACGATAACGCAGACATCCACAGAGACTACACCACACTTAGAAAAGAATACTTAGGAGTAGACGACCTAGGCTTCCACGACATCTATGTGCCATTAGTAGAAGATTATGACAGACAAATTGACTTTGACGAAGCCAAAGAAATTGTTCTTGAAGCAATCAAACCACTTGGTGAAGAATATGTAAAAGTTGCCAGAGAAGGTTTTGAAAAAAGATGGTTTGACGTAATGCCAAATGAAGGCAAGAGGTCTGGTGCATATTCATCAGGATCTTATGATACCCAACCATTTATCCTCTTAAACCACACCAACACAATCAACGACGTCTTCACCATAGTTCACGAATTAGGCCACTCTATGCATTCTTACTACACAAGAAGCACCCAACCATATGCCTATGGTTCATATTCAATTTTCTTAGCAGAGATTGCATCAACAACCAACGAGCTCTTATTATTAAACTACATGCTAGAGCACAGCCAATCAGAAGCTGAAACAAAATACCTACTAAACTACTTTGTAAACCAATTCAAATCAACAGTATTCAGACAAACCATGTTTGCAGAATTTGAACACAAGGTAAATAAATTAGTAGAAAACGCAGAGCCAATCCCAGCCGAAAGACTCCACGGAATCTACAAAGAATTAAACGAAGAACTCTTCGGTAAGGATATAAAAGTAGATGACTATATAGCAGCAGAATGGGCAAGAATCCCACACTTCTATATGTTCTACTATGTATTCCAATACGCAACAGGCTTCATGAGTGCAGTAGCCCTATCACAAAAAATCCTTCACGGCACAGACACCGATAGAGAAGCTTATTTAGGATTCCTAAAAGCAGGCGAAAGCGAATACCCAATAGAAGTCCTCAAAAAAGCAGGAGTCGACATGACCAACAAGAAAGCCATGGAATCCGCAATGGAAGTAGCAAGAAAAGCAATGAAAGACTTAAGAGCAGCAATTCTTTAATAAAAGCACAAAAATACCCTCCTTGCAAGTGCAAAGGGGGTATTTTTTAATAGTGAATCTATTTATCCTTCTTTTCCCACAAAAGGATTCCGCTCTCGCCATAAACTTTTTTTGCCTTATAAAGAGGCATTAAGTCATTATCGTATTTTTCTTTCTTATATAATGAAGTTACATATTTCTCCCATGGGGTTTGCCAAAACCTTATAGTCCAGACTTTTCTATTTTCCCAAGACGCTCCTGCGCTGTATAGGAGATCGCCCTGGCCATCGTATTTAATCATCAAGTAATCGTCTTTTTCGTAAAAATTCACCTTAGATGAATCAACTGGAATTTCATATCGAGTAGCAAAAATAAAGCTTCCTACAAAGAATCCTATCACAAGGACGACAGCCAAGACTCTTTTAATAATTTTCCTAGAAAGGCTTGCCTTTAAATATTCAAGAGGTTTAAGATCGGCTTTTCTGGCGTCTTTACTAGAAGGGATTTTAACTTCACTAGATAATTTTTTGTAATATTTCCTGCAAGCTTCGCAAGAGTCAATGTGGTCTTTTACAAAAATCTTTGAATTTTCGCTTAAAACATCATCAATATATAAAGGCATCAAATCCTTAACTATATCACATTCATATTTCATTTTCTTCCTCCAAATAATCGATAATCATATTCTTGGCCCTGTAAAAAGTAACCCTAGCCCAATTATCAGTCTTGGCAAAAATTTGGCCTATGCTTTTAAAATCAAGCTCTCCAAAAACTCTAAGATTGAAAACTTCCTTGTAAGGTTCATTCATAGAATGGAGAAAGGTGTGGACTTTAAGGGCGAGATCCTTATCGGCAATGTTTTCGACAAAGGATATTTTCTTATCTTCGACTAGATTTAAGTCAAAGCCGGTGTTTGTTTTATTATGTTTTCGGTAAAAATCATAGAGGGTATTTCTGGCAATGATAAAAAGCCAGGCCCTTATATCTTGTGACCCATCAAACGTATCAATTTTATCCATAGCCTTGGCAAAGGTCTCATGGCAAATATCGACAGCTAAATCTTGATTTTTGCACAAACTTAGGGCAAACCTATATATATCCTTGTTGTAATCCTCATAAATTTTTGCAAAATCCATATCCTTCTCCTCGTTTATATGAAATACTCTACTTCATTTAAGAGCCTTTCTACAATAATAACGAATGAGATTTGAAAATGTTACAAAAATTCATCATTAATTTTAATATTTTATAAAAAAACTAATGATAGATTTTTGTTTATATATATAGAAGGGAAAATTGATAGTAAGAAAAATGAAAAGATTTTAGGAAAACTAGTTGACAAGCTATGTATAGGGTAGTACTATATAAAGGCACGATGTTAAGGGACAGTCTTTATAGACTAATAAAACTTAGCAAAAATATTTGACAAGTTTTACCTCGCATCGTATACTAGTATTAATGCTGCTAAAGGCATTTGTCGTAAACAGTTAAATATTTTAAGAAAAACTTCAAAAAATATTTGACAAGATAAAAGCTTGGTGGTATTATATAAAAGTCGCAACAACAAAGCGACATTGAACCTAGATAAGACTTAGTCTTGTCGATAAAATTATATAGAAGATTGATAAAGTTAATTACTACTATTCCAAAAAGGAATATTAATAATTACTTTAAAAGAATAACAACTATAACCTAGTTAAATTTCTTTACAGTAATGATTCTTGAAAAAGAATTTTAAATCACGCATTTGGCAAAAAGCTAGATGTAAATGAAGAGTCTAGATCGAAAGATTCTCATTACAAATTTTTAATGAGAGTTTGATCCTGGCTCAGGATTAACGCTGGCGGCGTGCATAACACATGCAAGTCGAACGATGAAACTTAAATGAACTCTTCGGAGTGATTTTAAGTGGATTAGTGGCGGACGGGTGAGTAACGCGTGAGTAACCTGCCTTAGAGAAGGGGATAGCCTTTGGAAACGAAGAATAATACCCTATAACACCAACACCTCGCATGAAGAGTTGGTCAAAGATTTATCGCTCTAAGATGGACTTGCGTCTGATTAGTTAGTTGGTGAGGTAACGGCCCACCAAGACAGCGATCAGTAGCCGGCTTGAGAGAGTGTACGGCCACATTGGGACTGAGACACGGCCCAGACTCCTACGGGAGGCAGCAGTGGGGAATTTTGCACAATGGGGGAAACCCTGATGCAGCGACGCCGCGTGATTTAGAAGGCCTTCGGGTTGTAAAAATCTTTTCTATGGGAAGAAAATGACAGTACCATAGGAATAAGGACCGGCTAATTACGTGCCAGCAGCCGCGGTAATACGTAAGGTCCGAGCGTTGTCCGGAATCATTGGGCGTAAAGGGTACGTAGGCGGGTAAGCAAGTTAGAAGTGAAATCCTGTAGCTCAACTACAGTAAGCTTTTAAAACTGCTCATCTTGAGATATGGAAGGGAAAGTGGAATTCCTAGTGTAGCGGTGAAATGCGCAGATATTAGGAGGAATACCGGTGGCGAAGGCGACTTTCTGGCCATAATCTGACGCTGAGGTACGAAAGCGTGGGTAGCAAACAGGATTAGATACCCTGGTAGTCCACGCCGTAAACGATGAGTGTTAGGTGTCTGGAGTAAATCTGGGTGCCGCAGCTAACGCATTAAACACTCCGCCTGGGGAGTACGCGCGCAAGCGTGAAACTCAAAGGAATTGACGGGGACCCGCACAAGCAGCGGAGCATGTGGTTTAATTCGACGCAACGCGAAGAACCTTACCAAGTCTTGACATATTACGGCGGGAGCTAGAGATAGTTCCTTACTTCTTCGGAAGACTGTAATACAGGTGGTGCATGGTTGTCGTCAGCTCGTGTCGTGAGATGTTGGGTTAAGTCCCATAACGAGCGCAACCCCTATCGTTAGTTACCATCATTAAGTTGGGGACTCTAACAATACTGCCGGTGACAAACCGGAGGAAGGTGGGGATGACGTCAAATCATCATGCCCTTTATGACTTGGGCTACACACGTGCTACAATGGCAGGTACACAGAGCAGCTAAACAGCGATGTCACGCGAATCTCAAAAAGCCTGTCCCAGTTCGGATTGCACTCTGCAACTCGAGTGCATGAAGTTGGAGTTGCTAGTAATCGTGGATCAGAATGCCGCGGTGAATGCGTTCCCGGGTCTTGTACACACCGCCCGTCACACCATGGAAGTTGGCAATACCCGAAGCCTGTGAGCGAACCCTTGTGGACGCAGCAGTCGAAGGTAGGGTCAGTAACTGGGGTGAAGTCGTAACAAGGTAGCCGTATCGGAAGGTGCGGCTGGATCACCTCCTTTCTAAGGATGGGGAGAGGGTACGCTCTCTCCCCACAGACAGAAAAGAAAAAACAAAAATCATTGATATTTAAACTGGTTTTTCAAAAAGAACCAAAAAAAGAAAACACTAATCATGGGGATATAGCTCAGCTGGGAGAGCACCTGCCTTGCACGCAGGGGGTCAAGAGTTCGAATCTCTTTATCTCCACCAAGCAAATTCGCAAGCGAATTTGCAGTGAACCAATAAAAACTAAATAGCAAACAATATTTCCAGTCAAGAAAGAAAGGGCGCCAGGTGG
>NZ_JRMW01000022.1:0-4355 GCF_000758765.1 Anaerococcus lactolyticus S7-1-13 | reverse complement strand
AACAAGGTAGCCGTATCGGAAGGTGCGGCTGGATCACCTCCTTTCTAAGGATAAGGGAGAGGGTACGCTCTCTCCCTTCCGAGAGATTTTAAAATCTCACAGTAATTAACTTTATCTTCTATTATGATTTTAAAGGTTATTGAACCAATAAAAACTAAATAGCAAACAATATTTCCAGTCAAGAAAGAAAGGGCGCCAGGTGGATGCCTTGGCACATGAAGACGAAGAAGGACGTAAGTGAACGAAAACTAGGGCAAGCTCACAAAAAGCCATAACCCCTAGGTCTCCGAATGGGGAAACCCGGCTAGTGAAGAACTAGTCATCACTAAGTGAATACATAGCTTAGTGAGGTAAGACCCTGCGAACTGAAACATCTAAGTAGCAGGAGGAAAAGAAAGAAAACTCGATTTTCCTAGTAGCGGCGAGCGAAAAGAAAACAGCCCAACTCAATAAGGATCATCTTTAAGTAGTCAAATCATTTGGGAAAATGAACCAAAGAAAGTGAAAGTCTTGTAGACGAAACTTAAAAATGGACAGAGTGAAAGTAGCACCGGACACGAGGAATCCGTTGTGAAGACAGGGGGCCCATCCCCTAAGGCTAAATACTAACATGTGACCGATAGCGAACAAGTACCGTGAGGGAAAGGTGAAAAGAACCCCGAAAGGGGAGTGAAACAGAACCTGAAACCTAGCGCCTACAAGCAGACAGAGCACTAAAGTGTGATGTCGTACCTTTTGTAGAATGGGCCAGCGAGTTATTCTAAGCGGCAAGATTAAGTATCTAAGATACGGAGTCAAAGCGAAAGCGAGTCTTAACAGGGCCACAGTCGATTAGAATAGACCCGAAACCGGGTGATCTATCCATGGCCAGAGTGAAGGTGAAGTAAAATTCACTGGAGGCTCGAACCGGGTACGGTTTAAAACGTATCGGATGAGTTGTGGATAGGGGTGAAAAGCCAAACGAACTCGGATATAGCTGGTTCTCCTCGAAATAGCTTTAGGGCTAGCCTTTGACTAAAGATTTTAGGAGGTAGAGCACTGAATGGTCTAGGGCGGTTAACCGTACCGAAACCTATCAAACTCCGAATGCCAAAAAATCAGGTCAAGGAGTCAGACTTAGAGGGATAAGCTTCTAAGTCGAAAGGGAAACAGCCCAGACCGACAGCTAAGGTCCCCAAATCTGGATTAAGTGGAAAAGGATGTGAACCTACTAAGACAACCAGGACGTTGGCTTAGAAGCAGCCATGCATTTAAAGAATGCGTAATAGCTCACTGGTCAAGTGGGTTTGCGCCGAAAATGAACGGGGCTAAAATCCAGTACCGAAGCTTCGGATTGATAGAGAAATTAAATCTATCACATAAAGAAGGACTAAAAAGGAAAGATAAAAAACTTAACTAGGAAATATTGTAACAATATCAAGATAAACGAGTTATACAATCAAAAAAATTACGCAAATATCAAAAGTAAAACACTAAGATATGGGTAAAAAAACTCAATTATCACCGAAACAGCATACGAAAGTATGACCTGGTTAATCAAAGTATTATCTAACCAAAAAAAGAACTTTATGTCTAGATTTAAAATCTCTATCAGTGGTAGAGGAGCGTTGTATTAGGGAAGAAGCAGAAGCGAAAGCAAAGGTGGACTTAATACAAGTGAGAATGCTGGCATGAGTAGCGAGAAGGAGAGTGAGAATCTCTCCCGTCGAAACCCTAAGGATTCCTGAGCAAGGCTCGTCCCCTCAGGGTAAGTCGGGACCTAAGCCAAGGCCGAAAGGCGTAGGCGATGGACAACAGGTTTAAATTCCTGTACCGCTTAAAGTCGATATTAGAGATGTGATGACGCAAGAGGATAAGCTAAGCTAGCTGATGGATGCTAGTCTAAGAGTCAAGGCCAGTGTGTAGGCAAATCCGCACACTATTAAGGCTAAGGCTTGATAGGTATCGAAAACATAAGTAGAGAAGTAGCCGATTTCAAATTGCCAAGAAAAGTCACTATCGAGACCAAAGCGCCCGTACCCGAAACCGACACAGGTAGGGAGGTAGAGAATACCAAGACGCGCGGAAGAACCTTTGTTAAGGAACTCGGCAAAATGTCCCCGTAACTTCGGGAGAAGGGGAGCCATAGCGATATGGCCACAGAAACCAGGCCCAAGCGACTGTTTACCAAAAACACAAGTTTCTGCAAAATCGTAAGATGAAGTATAGGAGCTGACACCTGCCCGGTGCTGGAAGGTTAAGGAGAAGGCTTAGCGCAAGCGAAGGCTCGAACTTAAGCCCCAGTAAACGGCGGCCGTAACTATAACGGTCCTAAGGTAGCGAAATTCCTTGTCGGGTAAGTTCCGACCCGCACGAAAGGTGTAACGATTTGGGCACTGTCTCAACAAAGGATCCGGTGAAATTGTAGTAGTCGTGAAGATGCGACTTACCCACGCTAGGACGGAAAGACCCCGTGGAGCTTTACTGTAGGCTGATATTGGACTTTGAGATTAGATATACAGGATAGTTGGGAGACTATGAAGCATGTACGCCAGTATGTGCAGAGTCACCCTTGGGATACCAACTTTCTAATATTAAAGTTCTAACATTGACCCTTGAATCAGGGCAATGGACATTGTCAGTTGGGCAGTTTGACTGGGGCGGTCGCCTCCCAAAAAGTAACGGAGGCGTTCAAAGGTTCGCTCAGAATGGACGGAAACCATTCGTAGAGTACAAAGGCAAAAGCGAGCTTAACTGCAAAACCTACAAGTTGCGCAGAGTAGAAATACGGACTTAGTGATCCGGTGGCACCGCATGGAAGGGCCATCGCTCAACGGATAAAAGCTACCCCGGGGATAACAGGCTTATCTCCCCCAAGAGTCCACATCGACGGGGAGGTTTGGCACCTCGATGTCGGCTCGTCTCATCCTGGGGCTGAAGTAGGTCCCAAGGGTTGGGCTGTTCGCCCATTAAAGAGGCACGCGAGCTGGGTTCAGAACGTCGTGAGACAGTTCGGTCCCTATCCAGCGTGGGCGTAAGAAATTTGAGAGGATCTGTCCCTAGTACGAGAGGACCGGGATGGACACACCAATGGTGTACCAGTTGTAAAGCCATTTGCATAGCTGGGTAGCTACGTGTGGAAACGATAAGTACTGAAAGCATCTAAGTACGAAACAGACCTCAAGATAAGATTTCTCAGAGTACGTAAAGAAAATACGTTTGATAGGTCCAAGGTGTAAGTACAGTAATGTATTAAGCTAATGGATACTAAACTTTATATCTTGACTGGAAATATTGTTTGCTATTACAAAAAGTTTTTAAAGGTCATTAATATGGTGATGATTGCATAAGGGATACACCTGTTCCCATACCGAACACAGAAGTTAAGCCTTATAACGCCGATGGTACTGCTCGGGCAACCGTGTGGTAGAGTAGGAAGTTGCCAAATAACTAATTTCTACCCAGCCAAATTATGGTTGGGTTAGGAATGGGTTAGAAAAATATTGACAAAATCACATTTTAATGCTATGATATTAGCACTATAATGCTTAGGTAGCTCAATGGTGGAGCACCCGGCTGTTAACCGGTAGGTTGTGGGTTCGAGTCCCACCCTGAGCGCCATTAGCTTTTAGCTTAAAGCCACAAAGCTTTAATATGACAATGCCGGGGTGGCGGAACTGGCAGACGCACAGGACTTAAAATCCTGCGGTGGTTAAACACCGTATCGGTTCGATTCCGATTCTCGGCACCATATTATTTTTGGTCTAAGGGTACAAGGATTATCTTTCCTGGTCAATGTCGCGGGATAGAGCAGTCTGGTAGCTCGTCGGGCTCATAACCCGGAGGTCGTAGGTTCAAATCCTGCTCCCGCAACCATACATAAATCAATACCAACTTAAAATAATACTAGAAATACGGCCCTATGGTCAAGCGGTTAAGACACCACCCTTTCACGGTGGTATCCCGGGTTCGAATCCCGGTAGGGTCACCAAAAGCAAGCCTGCCCAGCTCATGGAGGGCCCGTGTGGAGCACCTCGTAGCGAAGCGAGATAGCTGATGTACGGAAAATAAAAACCTTAAGACGAAATACCGCAGGACGAAGTCCGAGGACTTATAAAATTCGTTCTGTTTATGGAAGTATAGCTCAGTTGGGAGAGCATCTGCCTTACAAGCAGGGGGTCACAGGTTCGAGCCCTGTTACTTCCACCATTTATAATTAATATATTTTTGGGGATTATTTAATCCTTGATTATGGCCTGGTAGTTCAGCTGGTTAGAATGCCGCCCTGTCACGGCGGAGGTCGTGGGTTCGATTCCCATCCAGGTCGCCATTTGGATTGCAATAGTGATCCAGATGTGACTTCGTTCTAGGTCCGC
>NZ_JRMW01000021.1:0-19442 GCF_000758765.1 Anaerococcus lactolyticus S7-1-13 | reverse complement strand
CAAATATCCAAGAAAAAAGTGATGAGCAGAATAGTTTTAACTATTCTGCAACATCACCATTTTTTTAAAATCCAAGTAAAACTATACTACAAGGTCATTCCGACAAAAAATCTCTCAGATAGTTTACCCCGAGCGGAAAAGTTTACCTCGAGCAAGGTCGATAGGAGGGGATAAGTAATCTCATAAATTATAATCAATATATTACCTTAAGCATATTTTTATCAAAATTTCCTAGATTTTCTAATCTTAAGCCAAAGACTTGCAACAAAGGGCACTAGAAGAGAACTTACAATTACGACCGTTCCTAATTGTGCTGCAGCGAGATTTTCGTAAGCTTGCCAAGAAGGATCAAGGTCACATACTAGGAAGGGTACAATAACTGAGTTTCCAGCTGCTGTATAAATTGAAATCGCAGCCCAACCCGGTCTCTTATTAATAAATATATCTGCAGGTAGGGTTATAATAAAGGCTGATGCTATGGTAAGTACAGCTAGGATTATGCCTGCTGCTCCACCTTTAAAAATTGCAGATAGGTTTATGCCAGATCCTATAGCATAGCCCAAGAAGGGCATCATGTATGTTTGAGTTCCTGCCAGGAAGTCACAAAATGATTTATCTAAATTTCCAAAAAATATACCGATTATAATTGGAAGGGCTAGGTCTAAAATAGAGTTTGGTGTAATATCTGCAACTCCTAACATAGAGAGGGTCAAAAAGGTAAAGATAGGAACAGATATTACTGCTGTTATAGCTGCACTAGCCATATCGTACTCATCTCCATACTCCCCTATAAGACCTATAAAAAGTGAATTATTGTGGTTTGATATTGCTGCTATGAAGGCAAGCGCGGATATACCCAAAAAGCCTTCTCTGCCAAAAAGTTTAAAGAATATATAGCCCAATACAACAGCTGTAAGCCACTTAGATAAAAATAAAACCAGTCCTCTATGAAGGGCAAGCCTTAACCTTTTGAAGGTAAGCTGACTACCTACAGCAACAAGCGTTATGTCAATTATTACATTAAGGCCTTCCTTGCTATTCATTGCGGCTGTCATAGGTCCCACAACAAATAAATTTGGTGCAAAGGTATGTATAATAGCAGCAAAAATCATTGGCACCACAATGGTTGCTGCCGGAACTTTTTTAAAAAATCTAGCTAGCATAAAATCCTCCATTATGAAAAATCTTACGCTTTCTTATAGTAATTGTAAACTGCCTATCTTGATTTTCTCATTCATTAACAAGCTTATTTTAGTCTTGATTCAATATATTCCCTTTTCGTGAAATTTTGCATAACAAAAGGGCGTCCCCTTCCCATAGTGGCGCCCTTTTAATTTGTTTTACTCTTATTAGATTCTCGTAAACCTAATATCAATCAACCTTAGTCAACAAGTCCTTCTAACTTAGTCATAACTTTTTCAGATTTTTCTATGATATACTTCGCGTTATTTATGAGCATGGTTAACTTGTCTTTTACTGGAGCTATCTGTTTTGGAGCCTTTTCTAATAAAAACTCACCAGCTTTGACAGATATTTTATTTTCTGCTACAGCTTCTTTAAGTCTATTTATATGCTTTTTAATCTCTTTCTTTTTTGCCTCATCTATTTTTTTGTTTTTGCCTTCAGGTGATTTTTCTGCATCCCTGTCCTTTCTTCTAGGAATTACAATACCCTTAGCCCTATATAATTTTGTTTGAATTTCTGTAGTTTTTAGTTTTTGAGCTTCTAGGTCTTTTTTAAGATTATCTACAATAGCTTCTGCCTTATCGATAGCACCTTGGTTAGACTTAATATCTTTTTGCGCTTGGTCTATTTTCTTTTGGAGGTCTGCCTTTTTACCGGTTAATTCTTCTAATTTTTTGGCATTTTCCTTATTAGTGCTTATTTTATTTTTTACATCTTTAATATTATTTTCAGATTCAGCTAAAAGTTTTTGGCCATTTGCTACTTGTTTTTTGTTTTGCTCAAGTTTTCCTTCAAGCTCGTTAATTTTATCCATAACCTGAGGATCAATATTTTGTTTTCTTATTTTTTCTTCAAGTTCTTCTTTCTCTTTTTGGATTTGACCAGCCTGTATTTTCTTTTGTGTTCTTGCTGCATCTTCACTATTTTTCTCTTTATCTAAACTAATTAGTTCTTGGTTTATAAACTCTTTTTGCTTGGCTTCACGCGCCTTTTTAGCCTCTAGATCTTTAATCTCGTTATTAAGCCTGTTTTCTTTTTCTATATTAGCTGCTTTTTCTCGCTCTATTTCAGCTATCCTATTATTAAATTGATCCAAGATTTTTGGGTCAGCTTTTTCCCCTGATTTCAAAGATTCTTCATATCTTTTTTGAGCCTCTCTTGTTAAAGTGAATTTCTCAGCCGAATCTTTTATCTGCTCTCTGACTCCTTCTAGCTCCGCCCTTTTATCATCAATGCTATTAGATATGGAGTTTTCGTTACTTATAGCAGTCTCTAATTGGTCTCGGCTTGTTTTTATCTTTTCCTCTATTTGAGAAATTTTTTTGTCGTGTTCACCTATACTTTTTTCTAAAGCCTTATACTCTTCTTCTTTTTTATCAAGGTCATTTTTTAAGTTAGGGTTATAATTTTTAATTCCCTTTGTTAATTCATTAAGGGCAGAAGCGTTCTTTTCTTGATCAGATTTTGCAACTTCTAAAGCTTTTTTTAATGTAAGCTTTTGATCTTCTTCTTTCCTTAGTCTATCATCTAGCTCGCTATATTCTTTTTCAAGCTTCTCCTTGCTACCGATTTTACTTATATCTTCATCTATAGTTTTTTCTAGTTCTTTATAAGCCTTTAAGTCTTTCTCAGCCTTATCCTTATCTTTTTTATACCTATCAAGAAGCCCCTTTTCTTTTGTATAATTCGCTTCTTTTTTTCTAAGGTTTTCTTTTTCAGTAGCCAATTCTTTTTCTAGTTTTTCAATTTCTGTCTTCTTATCTTTTGTTTCTACCTTCTGGGTCGCTTTGCCCCTTTCATCAGCTCTTGAAATCTCCATGTGCGAGACTAACAATGATGTTGATAAAGCCATAGCGAGACCTAGGCATGCAATATTATTTTTTTTCATAAATCCCCCTTAAAATTCATTATATATATTTTATATGCTTTTTTATTTTTTATTATAAAAAAACTGATGTTAAATTTGTGTTAAATTTATAAAAAAAATTAACCTAAAAGAAAGAAAATTTTACAACAAAAAAGAGACCTCTTAAGTCTCTCTAAAATCGCAAGCGCAACAACTAACCAACCTTTTAAAATTTCCAACCTAATGGTGATGGTGGTGGTGGTTAGACATCGCCCATTTATCATGTTCTGTAAATATTATTCCCTGGGTTTTATTGTAAATAATCAAACCGTAGGCCCTATATTTTTCATCATGATCATCGTCATCATCTTCATGGTCGTGGTGAATATCTTCATTATCGTGGTCACCTTCCTCATGATGATGATCATCTTCCTCACTATTTTCTATCTGGTCTTTCTTAAATTGGTTATTTCCCAATAAATAATCATCAAGTAAAGCGCCCTTTAAATAAAGAATATATTCATCATCCTCACTCAAGCCCCTAGCAAAATCCACCCACGATTGGTATTTGATTTCCTTATCCGGGCCCTTTTCATTATTTATAGAAAAATCCTCAAGTTTTAATTTATAAACACCCTTAGAAATACTCTCTCCAACCTTAAATTTTCCAGAAAAAACTGACTTGTGAATCTCTGACCTATTATAGGTATTCTCACTTATACCCTTAAGCCCAAAATCTTTACCATCCACATCAGAATTTGACAAAAAATCTCCATCAAATTCACCATCTTCGTAAAAATTAAAAGAACTATATGAGTGAGGATCATCAAACGAATCCTTAAGCACCTTCCCCACCAAAAAATCAGAAACCTGACCCGATTTAGCCTTAGGCCTAGCAACTCCACTCTTTGAAACCTTTGTATTATCCCCCTGCCTAGAACAAGCAAGCAAAATCATACACAACAAAATTAAAAATATTTTTTTCATATCTACCCTCTGTGGTTTATCAGTGAAATATTCTACTATATAACGAAAGATTTTCAATTCATGCTGATACACATTTATTCTAATTCATTAATAATAAAGCTTTTTTTACTAATAAAAACTACCATCTTGATTTTACCTTACACAACGCCTATGAAGTTCAATGGGTACAATTATCTTAAGCTCCAAATAATTTGTAACATACACGAATGTAATTGCTGATTCTTGAACAGTTTTATATTTAATATCCTCTCATAAACAAATCGAAGCATTCATTCATCGGATTTGCCCATAATGTAACTACCCTTCTATTATGTTTATTCCTTTTATTGAACATAAATCTTGAAGTATAATTATTATATCTTTTCATGTTTATCTGTATATTACTTGCCTTCTATATTTTGGCTCAAAGACTATATTATTTTTTCTCCTCTTTGTATAGGTAAACTGTTCTTATTCAAGTTTACCCTACTTGTTTAATCGTGTATTTGATTTTCACAATTATACTTTATAGAGGTTTTCTTGATACTTGACTCTAAAGCTAATTTCATCCACATACATAGCAGGCAATTTTTCCACTCTGTTTCCTATGTTCATCACATTTAAACGGACAACAAAAAGCAAGAGAACATATCTTGCTTTTTATCACTTTCACAGAAAAGGGTAATATGAAAATTGTTTAATTTGCAATTGTATTATTCTAATAACCCGCCATCAGTCATAGCTTTTACTATTCTATCTAAAACAGCTCCTGATGATGGCAAACTAGGTTTTATTGGGTTTCCAACATCTATCCCTCTTAAGTTAGCCATATCTTTTGTTGCTACAGGGAAAGATGCCAAATCCATACTTAAGCGAATTGGATTTAGTTTGTACTGATCTTCTAATGAACCTTGATAGTCTCCATCTATATACTTTTGGAATATTCCGCATACAAGCTCTGGCATTATGTTTGCTGTTGAGCAAACAGCTCCACATCCACCCATAGCTAAAGTTGGGTAAATAAGAGTATCTTTTCCGCCCATAACTGAAAACTCTAAGTCTTTAGTTATCCTTATAAATTCTGATAGGGCGGTTATGTCCCCGCTAGAATCTTTCATTCCTATTATATTATCAACATCCCTTGCTAGTCTTTCAACAAGTTCAGTTGATATCTTGTATCCTGTTCTTCCTGGGTTATTATAAAGTAGCATTGATGTTTGTGGAACAGATTCTGCAATAGCTTTGAAATGTTGATATAATTCTTCATCTGTTGGCTTTAAGAACATAGGTTGAATAACAGAAATTCCGTCAGCCCCAAGCTCTGCTGCCATTTTTGCATATTCGATGCAGGTCTTTGTTCTAATGGCACCTATACCAAAAAACATAGGAACTCTTCCTTTGGCTTCATTAACCATAATTTTGAAAGCTTGTCGCATTTCTTCTTTGTTTAATGAGTAAAACTCACCATTTGAACCAAAGGCTAATATTCCATTAACTCCGCCTTCTATAACAAAGTTTACTTGTTTTCTTAATCTGTCCTCATCAATATTTTCATTTTCGTCAACTGGTGTGACTATTGGTACAACTATACCATTTAACTCAATATTACATGTAAAAGACATACTAACTCCTAACTATCTTACCAAGCAAGGTTTTTTATTATCAAACTTCCACTCTTTGATTAGATATTGCATAGCTACAGAGTCATCTCTTGCGCCTAGATTTTTATCAATATATAATTGATGAGCTTTGTTTAATTTATCTCTATTTATTGTTATGCCAAGACCTTTCATTGTCTTTGGAATTGATATTTTACCATCTATTATTTTCATTGCATTGTCACATAAATCTTGACCATCTTGCCAAATCCAGTGAGTATCACATGCGTTATATTCTCCAGGAGCTGCTGCAGCAGTATGTGCAACCATTGCAAGAGAAATATCAAAATGGTTATTTGAATGAACTCCCCATGTCATTCCAAAATCATGACACATTTGAGCTACTCTTACAGAGCCTGTCATTCTCCAGAAATGAGGATCAGCTAATGGGATATCAACTGAATTTAGTCTTACAGAGTGTCTCATCTGTCTCCAATCAGTTGCCACCATATTTGTAGCTGTAGGCAAACCAGTTCTTGATTTAAATTCAGCCATGATTTCTCTACCAGAAAAACCTTTTTCTGCTCCACATGGATCTTCAACATATGTTAGTATCCCATGCATATCCTTGCAAACTTCAACAGCTTCATCTACTGACCAAGCTCCATTTGGATCTAGAGTTATTCTTGCATCAGGAAATTCTTCTTTCAAAGCTTTTATAGCTTTAATTTCTTCTTTAGCATCAAGAACTCCACCTTTTAATTTGAAGTCTTTGAATCCATATCTTTTATAGGCAGCTTTACCAAGTTCTCTCACTGCTTCAGGTGTCAATGCTTCTTTTCTTCTTAGCCTACCCCAATCATCTGAGTTATCATCATCAGAAATATAATCTAAATCTGTTTTGTCTTTATCTCCTACGTAGAATAGATATCCTAAAAATCTTACTTCTTCTCTTTGTTGGCCGTCGCCTAAAAGGCTTGCAACTGGTACTTCAAGATATTGACCCATTAAATCTAATAGAGGAGTTTCTATGGCTGTTAATACGTGAATTATTGTTCTAAGGTCAAAGGTTTGCTCACCTCTTCCTCCATCATCAAAATTTTCGTATTTTTTCTCAATATCTAATATAATATTTTTATATTCACTTATTTTTCTTCCAACAACTAAATCTTCGCATTCTTTAATAGTGTTCGCAATCTTATCACCACCAGGTACTTCACCAACACCTTCGTTTCCAGTTTCATCTGTAATTATAACAATGTTTCTTGTAAAATAAGGACCGTGTGCACCTGAAAGGTTCAGTAGCATGCTGTCATAGCCTGCTACTGGGAACACTTCCATTTTTGTAATTCTTGGTGTATTCATTTATTTATTTTCTCCAACTTCTACATTATTAATTTTCTCATAATACTTAACAATAGCAGAATGGTCATCTTTTTCATTTCCGTCAATTCTTAATGCTTGAAGAATTTCCATTACTCCAGCTGTAAGTGGTAATGAAGCTTGTACTGAATGAGATGTATCTAGCGCATTTTGTAAATCTTTGATGTGAAGATCAATTCTAAATCCTGGTTTAAAGTTTCTCTCAAGCATCATAGGACCTTTAGCATCCATAACAGTTGATCCTGCAAGACCACCTCTAATTGCGTGGTAAACTGCTTCTGGATCAACACCAGCTTTTTTAGCTAGAGTAAATGCTTCAGATACTGCCGCGATATTTAAAGCAACAACGATTTGGTTTGCAAGTTTTGTTGTGTTTCCTGCACCAACATCACCAGTTCTAACAATTGATGAAGCCATTTTTTCAATAATTGGTTTAACTTCTTCAAAAGTTTTTTCATCTCCACCAACCATTACTGCAAGAGTACCATCTATTGCTTTTGGTTCTCCACCAGATACTGGAGCATCAATGAATCTAACTCCTTTTTCTTCCAATGCTTTTGCAAATCTTTTTGATTCAACTGGGTTAATTGATGACATATCTACAATGATTTTGCCTTCACTTAAACCATCTACTAGACTATCTTCACCAAATATTGCTTGATCACAGTTTGGTGAGTTTGGAAGCATTAATATAATAACGTCTGAATCTTGAGCTAAATCTTTTTTAGATGCGTAACCCTTAGCACCAAGCTCTTCAAATTCTTTAACAACTTCTTCTTCTAGTGTATTAACGTTAAGCTCATAACCTGCTTTAATAAGGTTTTTAGCCATTGGTTTACCCATTACACCTAATCCTACGAATCCTATTTTCATAATTTTCCTCCTATATATTCTATATTTATTATTTTATTTATTATTTTATTTATTATTTTATTTATTATTTTATATAATCATGTAATCGGTGCAGGATTGAAAACAACTAATGCATTATCCAATCCCAGTTCATCCGATTTTGTATTTTTCCTACCACTAGCTACTTCAACAATATAGTCAAGTAGCTCTTCACCTTTTTCTTCAACAGTTGTTTTACCTATAGCGATATCACCAGCATTAAAATCAATCAAATCATTCCACTTTTTCGCTAATAAGTTATTTGTTGATATTTTAACTACAGGGACTTGAGTTAAATTATAAGTCGTACCTTTACCACTTGAGAAAAGCATCAAATTAATACCTGAAGCTACCTGGCAAGTACCACACACAAAGTCTGAAGCAGGAGTTGCAGCAAAAGTCAATCCTGGTTTCTTTATTTGTTCTCCCGGAGATAAAACATCAGTTATATCAGAACTTCCTGATTTTGCAACAGATCCCATCGCCTTATCTATGACAGTAGTAAGACCGCCTGCCTTGTTACCAGGACTAGGATTTGCACTCCTATCTACACGAGCTTTTTCTAAGTAATAATCATACCATCTAATTTCTTTAACATATTTTTCTCTAAGACTTCTATCTTTAATCCTAGATAAAATAATATTAGAAGCATCTCTAACTTCGGTTACTTCTGAGAATATCACGCTGGCACCATATTCAACTAATCTATCGGCTACATATCCTATAGTAGGATTTGCTGTGATTCCTGAAAGAGCATCAGAACCACCGCATTGAAGTCCCAATCTTAATTTAGAAAGAGGTTGCTTAGTTCTAGTTCTTTTATTTAGTCTTTCGAGTCTTTCTTTAGCCATTTCAACAGCTCTATTGAAAGATTTTTCAAAACTAGCATCCTGTTGAACCAGAACATCCTGTGTTGAAACAGAGTTAATCATATCATGAGTGAACTTTTCACAGCCCAAACACACCATCATAACTTCTCCACCAAAATTTGGATTCTTAATAATATTATTAATGATTCTCTGTGGAATCTCAGCATTTAAAGCATTAATAGCAACACCACAACCATAAGCATGAGAAACAGCAACGACACCATCAACATTCTCATAATTATCAAGAAGATTCTCTTCAATATAATCAATAAGTTTGTTGACAAAGCCCTCAGAGCATTGGACATTAGTAGATATTGCCAATAAATTCTTTGTTCCAACAGTACCATCTGGATTTTCATATCCATAAAAATATCTGTCTTTATTTTCTTTGTTTGTGGTTTTCCTACTTAGATAAGGAACCTCAATATCTAAATCTTTTATCTTATTAACATGTATAGCCCTATAGTCTATAAATTCGCCCTTAGATATATCTCTATCAGCAAAACCAATAATTTCACCATACCTTATTATAGGCTCATCTTTTTTTATGTCTACAATAGCAATTTTATTACCCAAAGGCACATCGTTTTTTAAGACTAGATTGTAATTTTGAATACAAGTCCCTTCACTAAGTCCATCTTCTTTGACTACTGTGATATTATTATCTTTTGAATTAATTTTTATATACTCTAAACTCATGTTCTAATAAATCAACTCCGCGTTAGTCCTCCTTCCATTTACATATCATCTTAAACTTTTTTACAACTATATTATATCAATTTTAAGTCCAATAATTCTATAGTACGAGAACTAATCAGCAGCTAATTATAATCAAAATCTTTATTATAAAGAACAATTGTGTACGCAAAAATAGTTATTAATAGTACACTTGTAATAATGGAAGTGTATACAAATAAATGATATACCTACAAGTTAGTGTTGCCTTGTATTTCTAGATATCTATAAAAAGTCAGCTTGGCAAAATGCTGGTTCACCATCAACAAACACAAGCTGTGGAACGAACAATTTATTAACTATAAATTTATTATCATCTGAATCTAGATGAATTGATTCTTTTTCTATGATCTTAAATATTGAAACATCAGCATATGCACCTTTACTAAGAGTACCAATTTTGCCTTCCATATTCATAAGTTTAGCAGGAGTCTCAGTTACACATCTTACAACATCAAAAATCGGCATCCCTAATTCTAGGTATTTAGCCATTATAAAAGTTAAATTTTTTGCCGTATTTGATAAATTGAATTTATCACCGGTCCAATCACTAGAAATAACATCTGGATAAAATCCATCTTCGAGAGCTTTTTTGCAACATTCTATATTAAAGTTCATTCTTCCATTTGCTGCATCCATGATTACGCCTCTTTGCCTAGCGTCGAGGATGAAATCTTTTACATGTCCACTTTCATCTAAAATACTCTCATCGCCCCAATTTTGATAACAATGACAATATATGTCGCCTTTTCTCAATCTATCATCAACTTCTTTTAATGGTGTGATAGGGTTGCTAGTATGAACATTTATTCCAATACCTAGCTCTTCAGCGATTTCTATTGCTGCATCCAATGCTTCAATATTTTTGGCAACGCCTTTACTCATTCTAAGCTTTAATCCTAAAATATTGTCTGCATATCTATCAACAATTTTTCTAATATCATTACATCTATATTCATCTTTATCATATTTCTCAATAATATTATAATCTAATTGCCCGCTTCCATAAGGACAAAGAGAACTCTTAATCCTTACCTTGCTATGCATTACATTATCCATATAAAAAGCATCAAAATTACTTGTCCCAGCGGTTACAGGATCAACGGCCGATGTCACGCCTGTAGCCAATAAGTAATCTGGATGGACTCCTGTATTAGCACCCGTATCAAAGATATGTGCATGAAAATCTATTAACCCTGGAAGCACATAGCAACCTGAGGCATCTATCACTTTATTAACAATATCGTTATCTTTAATTTCAACAATTTTATTATTAGAAATTGCAATATCCTTTATATCATCAATACCAGATTTAGGATCAATGACGTGACCACTCTTTATTAAAAAATCAATATTCATAATTGTCTCCTAAATTTTGTTTATACTATTCCTAATTTAAATAATATTACAGCTAAGCCATACCCAACCATAGGAATGAGACATTGTGATACAAAAGTATATTTATAAGTATCCCCCATATTTGTCTTTGCTACAGAATTTGCTAAAACTACACCTGAAGCGTGTGGCATAGCATCTAGTCCAGCAGAGGCAATGGCAGATAACCTGTGTAATACTTCCAAATTTATTCCAGTTTCTAATAGATATTTACTCATAGAGTTTAAGTATATTTCAAGACCGCCTAAAGATGAACCTGTAATCATACAAATAATGTTTATAGATATGAACATAAGTAATAATGGGCTCATATTTAATCCTAATAGCCATTGTGTTGTCATCTGATAAGTAGGTGATGATGTTACAACTTTACCAAATCCCATAATGAATGATGTAATCATCAAAGCATTTAATCCATCAGAAAAACCATTAGATAATGATTCTTTAATATTTAATATATTATTAAATAAGAATATGCTAATAACTATAGTTAATGTCATCGATAAAACGACAGCGTAGTTAGGAATACCTACTTTTTTTTGGAAAATGAAAATTGAAATAATAAGTATAATAAGAGGTAGGAAGGCCTTTATGGGAGAAGGTAGTGATTTCATTACCTCTTCATTATTGATATCTATTATTTCTTCATCTTCAGAAACTTCAAAATATTCACCTTTCTTAGCGCAATCCTTCACGGCCCAATTATAGAACATGTAATCCATCACGAATACAACGATTGAAATTACAATACCCATAACTGGTGCAGCGTATATTGATGTTCCGAAATATTCAGTTGGAACCAAGTTTTGAGTTGATGGAGTACCAGGCAAAAAAACCATGGATATTGTTGCTGGTACAGCAAGTAATAATCCTGGGAATATTTTTTTTTGGTATATCTGCTTCTCTAAAAAGTGCCATACAAATTGGATACATTGTAAAAGCAATAACAAAAGTTCCAATACCACCATAAGATAATACTAAAGTAGTTAAAAGAACTATTAATACGATATGTTTCTTTCCAAGAACCTTTACCACATAATTAGCTATTGATAATGATGCACCACTCTTGTCCATTATTTTTCCAAAAATAGCACCTAAAGTAAATATCAAAAACCAAGTTCCAGCAAAAGAAGTAAAGCCTTGTGCAAAAAATTCAGATAGTGATTTCCAAACATCCATTTTATTAGTTAAGATAACAATTATTGCTGAAATTACAGACACAACAGCCATATTCCAGCCTTTAAAAACTAAATATACTAACACAAGCAGTGCTAATATTATTCCGAGAACTCCCATTTTATCTCCTTAAATTTATATCTATTGCATAAAGGTGAGGATAAAATACCCTCACCTTTAATAATAAATCTTTGATATTATCTTTTCACAAATATACAATAAGTTAAACTTTTATATTATTATTTATTTGCACCTTGTAAGATATCTTTGTATTTCATATAATCTTCTCTGATGCCGTCAAGGTATTTTAATGCCTCTACTGTTGGCATAACTTTTGCTTCTTGGCTAAATCCTTCTTCGATTTTTTTAGCGTAATCTTTATTTTTCCCAATTTCTACTGCTATATCACTCATTTTCTTAATAATAGCTGGATCAGTTCCCTTAGGGAATGCAATTATATATGGTTTATCCATAACCATGTCAATTCCTTTAGATTTTAAAGTAGGAATATCACCTAAGAATGGGTTTTGTTCTTCATTGAATTGTGCTATTGGAATCATATCTCCTGTTTTAATATAATCTTTAACACTTCCATATGTTATAGCTGCTAAATCAATTCTTCCGCCAACTAGGTTTGTTACTTTATCAGCTGTTGATCCGATATCTGCTAATTTGAATTCGATATCTGCTTTATCTTGAAGCATTAATACTTGTAAGTGAGAAAAGTTTCCAAATTCAGTTCCAAAAACAATCTTACCTGGAGCTTCCTTTGCTTTCTTTACTACGTCATCGAAGTTTTTTAGACCTGATTGTTTACTAGCAACTAGAATAGTTCCACCATCTACAGCCGGAATATTAGAAACATCAAAATCAGAATAATCGTAATCTATTAGTCCAGATACTTTATTGACAACAAGTGGTCCTGTATGTGTGAATAAGAATGTATTTCCGTCTGCCTTAGCTTGCTTAACATTTTCAGTTGCAGCTACCCCTGAAGATCCAGGCATATTTGTGATAATCATTGGTTGGCCTGTTATCTCTTCAAAGTATGTAGCAAAGGTTCTTGCGTTGAAGTCTGTATCTCCACCTGCTGCTGCGTGTAATACTGCAGTTACCGGTCCTTCTGGCCAGCTTGTTTCAGTTGTTTCTGCTGTTTCAGTATTAGCTTTTTTTGTTTCTTCTTTAGTTTCATTAGAGTTGTTTTTTGTTACTCCACATGCACTAAGTCCTAAAGTAAGTGCTAGTGTTCCGATAATAAATGACATTTTCTTTTTCATATTTTTCTCCTATCTTACCAAACATGGTTTTTTACTATCAAATTTCCAATTTTCAATCAAATATTGCATAGCTATAGAATCGTCTCTACCTAAAAATCTTTCTTCTAATGAGTTATAGAGTTTGTTTGCTTCTTCAAGCTTTTCGAAGTCTATTTCTACACCAAGACCTGGCCTATCTTCACTTAGATCAATATATCCTTCATTTATTTTATAGGAATTTTTTGTAATATTCTGACCATCTTGCCAAATCCAATGTGTATCCATAGGTGTTATTTCTCCAACTGCTGCCGCAGCTGTTTGTACAAACATTGCTAGGGATATATCAAAGTGATTGTTTGAATGGCTTCCCCAGATTAGGTTGAAATCATTTAATATTTGACTACATCTTATCGAACCAGAGATTGTCCAAAAATGAGGATCAGCTAAAACAATATCAATTGATTTTTGTGATAGTGCATGATATAACTGTCTCCAATCAGTAGCTATCATATTTGTCGCTAGCTTAACATCTGTCTTAACCTTTAACTCAGTAGAAATTTCTCTACCAGAATATCCATATTCGCCTGAGCTAGGATCTTCGAAATATGACATATATTTTTTATATTTATCGATATATTCGAGAGATTCTTTTGCTGACCAAGCACCGTTTGGATCAATATTAAAATTGTATTCTGGATATTTCTCTTTTAGTTTTTTTAAAATTTCTAATTCATCTACTCCTGATAGAACACCACCTTTCAATTTGAAATTTACAAATCCATATTTTTTATGAAGGGCACTTAATTGTTTATCCATTTGTTCTAGATTAAGCATTTCTTTTCTTCTTAACCTAAACCATTCATCCTGACTATCTGATTCATCTAAATAAGGTAAATCGGTTTTATCTTTATCCCCTACAAAAAACATATAAGCTAATATCGGAATTTTGTTTCTCTGTTTTCCTTCACCAATAAGAGCATTCATTGGCAAATTAAGATTTTTTCCAACAAGATCTAGGACGGCACATTCAACTGCCCCTAAATCATTAACTACATCAGTTAGCTTAGATATATCTAGATACTGTATTCCTTCTGAACTAGCCCTATTTCTGTTCTTTTCTAAATAATTAAGAATATTTTTATAATCAAATATATTTTTTCCTATTATATTTTCTCTATAAGAATTTAAAGAGCTTTCTACCTTCCTTCCCCCATGAGTTTCACCTATTCCTATATTTCCAAGTTCATCTTCAATTATAACGATGTTTCTTGTGAAATAAGGACTATGAGCTCCACTTAGGGTTAGAAGCATACTATCATATCCAGCAACTGGTACAACTTTATAATCTTTTATTTTAATTTTCATATCTCTCTTTAATCCATTCTTCTTTTTTCTTAGTATCTTTATATTTTTTAATAATTATATAGATTAAATAGATTACGGTTAATCCCAAGAATAAACCAGATATAGGCTTTGTAACAAACTCATTAAAGCTATCGTTAGATAGTATAAGACCACGTCTTAAATTTTCTTCTAACATTCCTCCTAATATAAACCCTATTATGAATGGAGGTGTTGGTATTTTAAATTTATATAACATATATCCGAGAAGTCCGAATATTAATATCGCAAATACGTCGAACATTCTATTTGATAGTGCATACGCCCCAACTGTTGTAAACATCAAAACTGTTGGCAGCAATATATATGGTGGAACTTTAAGGATCTTTATAAATAATTTCAATCCCAAAAATTCTAATATGAGCATTATTATTGATCCAATAATAACCGCCATAAATATTGTATATACTAGGTCTCCTTGATTTTGGAATAATAATGGTCCTGGTGATATACCATGTATCATCAAGGCCCCTAGTAAAACTGCTGTTGCTCCATCTCCTGGTATACCGAGTGTGAGTAGAGGAATAAGAGCTCCACCTATTGAAGCATTATTTGAAGTTTCTGATGCTACAATTCCTGCAGGATTACCTTTTCCAAAAGAATCAGGGTCTTTTGATCTATTTTTTACAACATCATATGCAATCAAGTTAGAAGAGGAGCCACCTATACCAGGAATAATACCAATCACAACACCTACTACAGCAGAGATTAAGAAATTCCATTTTTGTTCTAAAAATTCTTTCATAGAAAATCCAAAACCTTTTGCTTTTTCTACTTCATAAATTTTAACATCTTCTTTTTTAGTAAATTTAATATTTTCCGATGTTTCTAGTATTTCTTTTATTGCGAACAAACCAATTAACATTGGCAAAGTTGAAAATCCGCCTATTAATTCAGGTGAACCAAAGGTAAATCTTTTAACAGCGTCTACTGGTGATAAACCTATAGTAGAAAATGCAATTCCTAAAAAAGCTGCAAAAAAAGCTTTACTTAGGTCTCTACCTGCCATAGAAGATACTAGGATTATAGAAAATAAAGCAACCGAGAAATATTCATGAGGTCCAAATTTTATAGCAATTTTTGCTAGCAATGGGGAAATTAGCATTAATGCTATACATGAAAAAATTGTACCTAAACATGAAAATACTATTCCTAATCCCAAAGCCTTATAAGCTTTTCCATGGTTTCTCATCGGAATTCCATCAAATGTTGTGGCTACAGAGTTAGGTGTGCCAGGTATGTTAAGCAATATCGCTGATATTAGTCCACCTGATGTTGCTCCTATATAAACTGATATAAGAAACGCAATACCAACGCCAGGAGCCATTGTATATGTAAATGGTAAGAGTAATACTAAGGCCATTACCACTGAAAGACCTGGTACTGCACCAAATACAATTCCTACAGCTGAACCAAAAAACATTTGCAGTAAGGTTAAGGGATTAAGCACTGTTGATAAGCCACTTAATATATAAGATAACATAATAACCTCCTTTATAATATGCCGTATAACAAACCGGCTGGTAAAACTATTTTGAATCCAAAATAGAATAAGTAATATATCAATACAGGAAATATCAAACTAAACACAATTAATGCTAAATAATTGACTTTTGTATATTCAATATATTTTGGTTTTAAGTTTAATATTTCTAGAAAAATAAACAAACCTGATGCAATTACAAAACCAAGTTTTGAATAAGCAAATATGTATAATATCAATAATATTATAGTAGTAAATAATGTTTTATAATCTACTTTTGCCTTTTCAACCACCTCTTCATTTCTGTACTTAATAAACCTAGTTATTCCCAAAGCCATTAATATTATAGACATGACTAAAGGCATAAATCTAGAATCAAAAAACTGTGACTGTGTAGATGGAATTTGAATTGTCATTACAAAGAAAAGCAATCCAAATAAGAACATTATCATTGATAACGTTTTTTCTTTTCCTATCCTTTTCATATTATCCTCCTAACGTTATTGTTGGTTACATTATAGCAGCAATATAATCATATTATCTATAGTCCAAAATACAAATAAAATTGTTCGACTTGTAATTTTATTTGTTTCGTGTAACAATAATTATATATATAAGGAGTTATTATGAAAATAAACACTGAATTAGCCCAAAAAATAGTTGAGAGTTTAAGGGATACTATTGAGCAAGATATAAATTTTATTGATAATGATGGAATAATTATTGCGTCTACTGACCACGGAAGAATTAATAGTCTGCACGAGGGTGCATTAACTTGTATAAAAGAAGGTACAACTATCGCAATAAATAGTGATGACGAGTATACCGGTGCAAAAAAAGGTGTTAATTTGCCAGTTAAATTTCAAAAAGAAATTGTTGGAGTAATCGGTATATCCGGAGAGCTCGAAATAGTCGAAAAATACGGTGACATAATTAAAAAGATGACTGAAATCCTACTTAGAGAAGAATGGATTAATGAGAATGCATCTGCCGATATCGAAAACAAGAAACTGATAGTAGAATCTATACTAAATTCCAAGTTATATGAGCTTGATTTTTTACCTAAAAATTTAGAATCTGACGCTAAAAATATAGCCGTTGCTAAAATTAATTATGATGCCTTAGATTTTTCCACCCGCAAAAATCTTATCAGATTTGCCGAATCTAATTTCACAAAAAATAAATTATATGTAACATTCTTACAAAATAAATTTATTGTCATATATTTAGATAGTAATAAAACTAACATTAATGAACATCTAAAACTCCTCATTAATCAAGCTTCAAAATCTTATAATGTATATCTGAATTTTGGAGTTAGCAGTACATATCATAGAATTTCTAATTCAAAAACATTTTATACCCAAGCTATTAGGAGCCAAAAATGGTCAGAATATAAGGGCAGGAAAAGTCCTGTTATTTTCTATAAAGATATGGAGTTGGGGCTTTTATTAACCAGCTTAGATGATAAGGATCTTTATGAATACTCATATAAGGTTTTAAAAGACATAGATTTAAATGAACTTAAAGAATACAAAGAATTATTCTTATTGTATGGCAAGTACAATGGATCGATTTCCGCTATTGCAGATGAGATGTTCATGCACAAAAATACCATTCAATATAGACTTAATAAACTTGAGTCCTTGACTGGGTACAACCCAAGAAATTTCAACGATTATTTAGTCCTATGGTTTGCTTTCTTTAATTTGAAAATCGATTAATTAAAAGACTCCCTTGATCATTATCATCTAATTAAGGGAGTCTTTTAATAATTGTTAAATACTTATCTAAATTTATATATTAATCTAAATACTTGTTCTACACATCTACTTAAATTATTACTTGCCACTTGTTTGTCCATCGCTTCATCTATGCTTATTACTTCTCCTATTATAGGAAAAAACGCATCTATACCTTCATCATTTACAATATTTGCATCATTTGTCGCAACGCCCGAAAATGCTATTACTGGCTTATCATATTTTTTTGCTAGTTTAGCTACACCTATAGGAGTCTTTCCGTAAGCAGATTGATGGTCGAGTCTTCCCTCACCTGTGATTACAATATCTGCATCCTTAATTATTTCTTCAGCGTTTATCAACTTAAGAATAAGACCAATTCCAGAAGATAGTTCTGCATTTAAATAATTTTTAAATGCATATCCCAATCCACCAGCAGCTCCTGATCCTGGGTAATCACAATCAGCATCTTTCATAATTTCTTTTGTCTTTTCGTGAAATGCCATATGCAAAGAATTTAGTTCTTCTACTTGCTTTTCATCTGCACCCTTTTGTGGGCCAAATATATAGGCACTTCCGTTTTTACCTACCAATGGGTTTGTAACGTCACACGCTATAGAGAATTTGCATTCCTTAATTCTTGGATCTAGTGAACTTACATCAATATGTTTCAAATCATTAATTCCATAAGCTGATGGATGTACTCGTTCATTAGTTTCATCTAAGAACTTAACACCCAGTCTAGTTAACATTCCTATTCCTACATCATTTGTAGCAGAGCCGCCGATTCCTATGATAAATTCTTTAACTCCCCTATCTAAGGCGTCAATTATAATATCTCCTACACCATAGGTTGATGCCTTAATTGGTGATAGTTCATTAGCTATCAATGTCAAGCCTGAAGCAGAACTCATCTCAATTATAGCTATCTTATCTTCACTGATTTCTTCATTATCAACGACAATATATTCTGCCTCTATATCTCTGAGTAGTGGGTCTTTAACTTCAACTTTTATTGTATCTGCTCCCTTAAGCTCAGATAATGATTCAACCATTCCTTCCCCACCATCAGCTATTGGTTTTACTGTTATATTCTCATTTTTATTAATCTTTGTTATTGCTTCTTTAATAATATTTCCTGCTTCTAGCGAGCTTAAGGAACCCTTAAAAGAATCAATTAATACAGCTATGTTCATTCACTCTCTCCTTATGCTAATATATGTATTAGTATAATAAAATCTTAAAAATTAATATATAGTATAAACTATAAATTTATTCTTACCACATACTAATTAATTGTTACCTATAACAAAGTAATAATAATTCTTACACCACCACTCCCAAAGTCAGATATATAGCTCCACTTGCTAGCATGACCTTTATTGGGTCGTAGTCTTTTTTTTGCATTATTATGAAGGCTCCTAGGAATAGGCCTAGCATTTTTACATTCAAGTTTTCAAATGCTACTGGGTTTATATCAAATAGGGATGTTTTTAGGATGTCTAGGCCTGCTATT
>NZ_JRMW01000020.1:0-3249 GCF_000758765.1 Anaerococcus lactolyticus S7-1-13 | reverse complement strand
ACTGTACGGAATTTTTAAATTGAACCTTTCAGAAATCAATGACATTATCTTAACAATTTTAATAGAATCTCCACCAAGATTCATAAAACTATCTTTAACACTTATAGGGCTAATATTTAATACTTCTTCCCATATCATTGATACATTTTTTTCCATCTCTGTTCTTGGTAAAACAATATTATCTTTTGATTTTGTCTCTGGTTTTTGTAGCTTCTTCTTATCAACTTTCCCATTAATATTGACTGGTATAGATGATATTCTCTCATAATACTGAGGTACCATATACTCTGGTAAACTTAATGATAAAAATTTACTCATTTCCTCACTTTCAAAATCTTCATTAGAGACTATATAAGCACACAAGTATTTCTGGCCATCATCATTTTCCCAGTCAACTACAGTACAATTACTTACCTTTTCGTATTTCATAAGTTGGTTTTCTATTTCTCCCAACTCAATTCTATGCCCACCTATTTTTACCTGATAATCCTTTCTTCCTAAGAATATGATGTTCCCATCTCTATTCATGACACCATAATCACCAGTCTTATATAATCTTCCATATTTAGAATGATTTATGAATGCAGATTTTGTTTTTTCTTCATCTCTATAATATTCTCTTGCCAGTCCTTTGCCGCCTATATATAATTCCCCCGCAACTCCAACTGGACAATCTTCAAGATCATAATTCAGCACATAATATTCTTGATTTGCTAATGGTTTACCATATGGAATGCTTTTCCATGAAGCATCTACTTTATCAATTGGATAATAGATTGACCATATTGATGCTTCTGTAGCTCCACCAAGACTTATTACCTCAGCGTTTTCATACTGCTCTTTAATCTTTTCTGGTAAACTGACTGGTATCCAATCTCCACTTAATAATACCAATCGTAAACTACTTTCTTCTAATTTTACATCTATAATATCATCCGAATCTATTTCTAAATCCTTGTTTTGTATCTCATTATTACTAACTAACATATCCATTACTGCTGGAACAGAATTCCAAATGGTTATCCCTTCTTGCTCAATAATCTCAGACACATAATGCATATCATGAATATCCGGTATTTCCACTAATGTTGCTCCAGTTGTTAAACTTCCAAAAATATCATATACCGATAAATCAAAACACATTGAAGATAAGCCTATTATCTTGTCTTCTTTATCTACACTAAACTTCCTATTAATATCTATAACAGTATTCATTGCAGCTTCATGAGTTATAGCTACCCCTTTAGGTTTTCCTGTGCTTCCTGATGTATATATAATATATGCTAGTTCACTAGGATCATATTCTATTTGAGGATTAGCTGAGGAATAATTAGAAATACTGTTTCTTTCATAAAAATCTTTATCAATATATAGACTACTTCCGCTATTTTTCAAAATATATTTTTGTCTTTCTAACGGATGGTCCGGATCAATTGCAACATAAGCTGCTCCCGATTTCAATATTCCGAGGATATTTATTATCGTTTCCTTTTTTCGTTCTCCTAAAACTGCTACTACATCCCCTTGCTGTATTCCTTTTTCAAGCAAAAAATTACATATTTGAGCAGATTTTTCATCTAATTCTTTACAAGTAATGCCTCCGTTTTTATCCTTAACTATTACCTTATCAGGATATTTTTCTACAATTTTACTAAATTCATCTTGTACTGTAGTAGATGGAATATCTTCCTCAGTTTCATTATATGATTTTACCAAACTATTATCACGATCACTTAAGCTTGGGTATACAACATTTTCTCCCGCTAGGCTTTCTATCAAGGAAATATATTGATTGAACATTTGATTTATCATAGATTCATCAAACAGCTCTTCCACATAGTCCCATGTAACTGATAACCCTTCTTTGGTTTCCATAACCTGATAATCTAGATAAACTTGTGATGTCTGACTTACGCCCATCTTTATTTCACCTAGATCATTTATTGTAGAATTATCTTCTTCATCCATTGAAAACAGTAAACTTGTAAATACTACTGGCATTATGGCCTGATTCTGCAAACCTTTTTTCTTTTTAATTTCTCGTATAACATTAATTCCATCGTAATGTCTATGTTCTAATGCTTCAAGCATATTTTTTTGACTCTTTTTTGCGAAATCCCAAAAGTTTGTTACATTTTTTACATCACTATCAACTAATATAACTGATGTAAAATCTCCAATTATATTATTAACATTTTCATTAAATGGATACCTTGTAAATACAGTTACATTTACTGTTAGCTCTGGTTGATTACTCCAATATCCCAATATATATGCATAAGCAGAATACAATAAAGAAGATACTGTTATTCCTTCGCTTCTTGATATAGATTTAATTCTAGTCCATAATTCATTGCCAACAACAGATTCACATCTCTTAAAATAAGGTTTGATTATCTCATTAATACTTCCTTTTAATGGCAATCCCGGCGAAGAAGGTAATGAAAGAATCTTGTTTTCCCAATATTTTTTATCATCTGAATAGGTTTCACTGTTCTTGAAATCTTCCAATGCTTCTACGTAATCCTTATAGTTGAATAGATTGGTTGATGTTTTAATATCATTATCTAACAAACCCTTAACCAATATTCTCATACTACTTCCATCAGCAATCAGTAAATCTATACCAATAAATAGATAATATTCAGACTCGCTAATTTTAAATGCTTTAAACTCAAAAAGAGGCCATTCACTAACATCAAATACATGATGCGACATTCTCTTTCTTTCATTAATTATCTCCTTATTAACATCTTTAATATCTAAACTAGTAAGATCTGTAGTTTTGATTTTATAATAAGGTACATTTTTTAGCATCTGTTGCTTGCCTTTATCATTTATAATTGTTCTTAACATAGGCTGTTTTTGAATCAATCTATTTAAATTAATTTCAAGCGTTTTTATATCTAATTTTGTTAAAATTTCATAATATCCATGCGTAGATACTCCACCTAATGCAAATTTTTCATCTCTGCCTAATAAGTATGCCATCTGAACATCAGTTAGTGGAAACTCTTCATATTCGTTGTCTGAATTATGCTCATAATATTTATAAATTCTTTGTTCAGCAGATTCGGTTTTCTCAGACTTCTCAGATTTTTTTATAATGAATTTAGTTAATTCTTCAATCGTATCATACTTTAAAAAATCTCTGTACGGAATTTTTAAATTGAACCTTTCAGAAATCAATGACATTATCTTAACAATTTTAATAGAATCTCCACCAAGATTCATAAAACTATCTTTAAC
>NZ_JRMW01000019.1:0-84443 GCF_000758765.1 Anaerococcus lactolyticus S7-1-13 | reverse complement strand
CGCTCCCCGCTAAGGGGCCGTTTGGAGGGGGTAGGTCTCCACGAGCCGACGGGCTTGCCGGGGGGTTAATGGGGACCCGATGGGGGGGGACGACTTGCCCAAGCAGCCTAGAGCGCGGAAAGTCCCCCTGGGCTCCCCCTAGGAACGGAGTGGTCATGTAAATGACTGAGAAAATATAGATGATACAGTTAATCTCGGATTAACAAAAAAAGATATTTTTATTCTCGGATAAAACCCCAAAAAATAGTATATTATAAAAAAGGGTTTTAGGGAAATATCCCTAATTTAATTAAAAGGAACGTAATCTTTTTACAATCAATGCTCCTATTCGTCGCATCGATTATAAAAAATTACATAAGGTTTCTCATCAATTTTCCTGTGGACTTCGTCCTTGTAAAATTGTGAGAACCGTAAAAATTTTGCTTACAAAATTTTTACTACCATTAAAGGAGAAAAAAGTGGGACCTGTTATTGTTGGCGATTTAATGCTTTTAATTTTTTCAATTTACATAGGCATATTTTTTATATTTTTCCATACCAATCATCCTGATATGAGTGTTGGTTTTCATATTTGGGAGGCTTGTTATTCTAAGGATACTTGGCGTTTTGCTAATCTTTTTGCTGGTGCTTTAGCTATTGGTCTTGGGGTTTTGTTTTATGGAATTATTGTGCCTATTTTGATTTACCTTGAGCTTTCTAGGGAGATTCTTTCTATAATTATTATTATTTCTCTCTTGATTTTCTTTTTGCTTTTGTTTGGTCTTGCTAAGTTGGTTTTGAGAAAAAAATTTAATCTTAAGGATAATAGTTAGGAGTTTATTTATGAAGTTCGGAGAATTTGCTAAGATTAATAATATAACAAAAGATACTTTAAGATATTACATGAAGATAGGTCTTATTTTGCCATCAAAATCTGGAGGAAATTATATTTTCACCGAATCTGACCAAAAAGATATTGAATTTATCTTAGATTGCAAAGATTTTGGGTTTTCTGTAGATGATATTAATAAACTTATTTCCCTTAAGAGGAATCTCCACCCTTTGGATCATAGATTTAATAATTTCATGGCTTCAGAATTAGACAACAAAAAAGAATTAATTAAAAACGAAATTAAGAACCTTCAAAATAAACTTGATTTTTTAAATAACAAATCAGATGAATACTTGAAAAATAGACAAATATACCAGAAGCTCGGTGTTGCTGTTGATTTTCTAAAAAATCTGTCATGCCCTTCTTGTGGGTCTTCATTTAATTTTACTAATGCAGATATAGAAGATTCTTATATTATTCATGCTGACTTGCATTGCAAAAATTGCTCTTATCATCTTAAAATAGAAGATGGCATCATCATAGAGGATAATCTTCAAGATAGTCCGATTAAAATAGAAGATCTTCCTATTAAAGAAAATCATGAATACTGGCTTGATACCCATCTTGCTATGGAGTGGAAGGAGCTAAAAAACTTAAAGCCAGCCGAATTTCAAAAGGTTTTTAAGGCCTATAATTGGATGTATGAAAGAATTATAGATAGTAAACCTGTTAAAAACAATGAGGTTTCTTGTATTATGACCAGCGAAACTAACTCAGGTAGGTTCTTATTTTATCATCTTTTAAATAAAATTGGTGATGATAACCCAATCAAAAAATCTACTCTGATTGTTGCTATGAGAAATATTAAAGCTGCAAAAAAATTAAAGAACCTCCTTGAAAGTTTAGGTGTAAAATTAGATATCGCAATCATATGTGCATCTATGGACAAGCTTCCTATAAGTAATGGATCTGTCAACATATTTTTAGATGATTATTCTTCATTTTATTATCTTCTTAGAGAGAAAAAAGTCCTTATGGATGATAAAAATTTTAATAAGTATCTATCATCTGATGCTGAGGTTTTAGGGATTTTACCTAAAGACTTTTTCATCCTTCATAAGCACCTCAACATGTCAATTGATAGTTCTCCTTTCCTTAATAAATTATATAATAATCCTAAATTCATAATTACTTATGATCCGGATAATAATATTAAACAAAATGTTTGTTCACTAGATTTTACTGCCTATCATTACGACTTTGAGGGAAGGCTTTAAAAAAAAGATGGGTAAAGCTAATAAGCTCCCCATCTTTTTTTCTTATCTTTGACCTTCTTTGAAAGGACCCTCTCTTGAAATTAAACTTTCTGATCTATAAGTACATCTTGGTTCTTCTGAAACACATGGACGAATGATAAATAAATCTTCGTCTAGTTGTTTGAATAATTCTGGAATGTACTCTTCTACTGTAAGTCCACCAGTAGCTATGAAGTGAGATATAGCCTTTTCAAGATTTTTAAATTCTTCTGTTTGGAAATACGCATTTCTCCTATCTAGCATATAATATTTTGGATGACAAATTTCTGTCGCAACTGTTCCTGGTGAGTGTACTCTTACTTTTACATTTGATTTATCATTTTCAAGTTGAATTGCCAAAGCTTCACAGAATCCTTGAGCACCGTGTTTAGATACGATATATGCAGGTATGGCACCTGTATAAAGGAAAGCTGATGATGAAATTGTAGGAATGAAGTAAGCCTCCCCTTCTTGTTCTTCCATCTTAGGTATGAAGCTTCTTGCTGCATATACAACTCCCATTGTATTTACTTCAAAGTCTCTAAAGTAATCTGTTTCCGGAATTTTTAGGGCATGTCCCATGCTTGTTACACCTGCATTGTGCATGCAATAGTCTACTCTTTTAAAATGATCAAAGGTCATTCTAGCAAATTTTTCCATTTGACCCCTATTAGATACATCAAATCTATAAGCTATTACGTCAACGCCATCGTTTTTTAGCTCTTCTTCAAGCTTTCTTAAAGTTTCGTCGTTTATATCAGATATTGCAAGTTTTGCTCCTCTTTTAGCAAATTCTTTTGCCATTCCATATCCAATTCCTGTTCCAGCTCCTGTGATAACTACTACTTTGTCTTTGTAATCTGTCATTTTTTCCTCCTTATTAATTAATGACTTACTATATTGTTCTTGCTATTTCATTTGCAGGCCAGATTGCATCTAGTATTTTGCTTGCTTTAACAGCATCTCCTGCTACATGGTATGGGATATTTAATTTATCAACCATATCTACTACGTCTTTATTTGCTCTTGATCCAACTGCAAATACAACAGCATCTGCATCTAGTTTTCTTTCTTCACCCTTTTGACTTACTATAATTCCATCTTCTACAATCTCTTTTAGGGCTGTAGATGTGAGCAAGTCTATGTTTAACCTATTAAAAGTATCAACTGTATGTTTTCTTATAAGTATATCTATTACACCTATTACATCATCTAGCATTTCTACTATAAATACATCTTTTCCATTTTCTGCTAAAACTTCTGCAATTTCTTGACCTACTAGACCACCACCTATTACAGCAATTTTTTCTTCTTTAACAAAGTCTTTGAAGTCTAAAATATCATGAGCTACATAAGTTTTAAGCTTATCCATTCCAGCAACTGGTGGAATAAATGGTGAAGAGCCTGCACATACTATGATTTCATCCGGATTAATTTCTTTGATGTTTTCTGGATTCGCTTCTGTTGCAAGTCTAATATCAACTCCTGCACTAGCAGCCTTTACTCCCATTTGACTTACAGCATCTGCTAAAATTGATTTATGAGGTGCAGCCCCAGCCAGTATATATTGGCCACCTAGTCTTCTGGTTTTTTCAAATAAAATAACTTTATGACCTCTTAAAGCCGCAACCCTACTTGCTTCAAGACCAGCAGGTCCTCCACCTATGACAAGAATTTTCTTAGGATTTGTTGTAGCTTCTATTTTCCTATCTATTTCATGACCGGTTTGTGGATTAAATATACATGATACATCACCCTTCATAATTCTTGAAAAACAAGCTTGAGTACATCCTACGCATAGGGTGATTTCGTCCGCTCTTCCTTCTTCTGCTTTTTTGACAAAATCAGGGTCGGCTAATTGAGCACGTCCCACATCTACAAAATCAGCTGCACCAGATGATATTACTTCTTCAGCAATTTCTGGTGATATTATTCTTCCCGGGCATATTACAGGAATAGATACGTGTTTTTTAATTTCTCTACAGTTATCCTCATTAAAAGCTGTTTTTAGGAAGTATGGAGGTGTGGATATTGCCATGGCTGAGTTACAACCTTGGCTTATATCTAAGGCATCTGCTCCTGCTTTTTCATAAGCTATTGCAACTTTTATCCCCTCATCAAGTTTGAGTCCTCCCTCTTCAACTCCTTCTTCGGCATTCATCCTTACAAGAATAGGTGTGTCTTTTTTAAGTTTTTTCTTGATGTTTTTTATAACTTCTACACCAAATCTGACTCTATTTTCAAATGAACCACCGAACTCATCATCTCTGTTATTTGAGTATTCATTTACAAATTGATCTATAAGATAACCATGAGCTGCATGAACCCCTATTACATCGAATCCTGCTTTTTCCGCCCTCACTGCCGCATCACCAAAGGCTTCAATCATTTCATAAACCTCTTCAGTGGTCATTTTATGAGGTGGAATTTGTAATTTTGGACAAGGTATATCAGTAGATGACCAAGGTTGACCCTTGGTAAATATTTGCCTTCCACCATGCCAAAGTTGAATGGCAGCCTTTCCACCTGCTTGATGTATACCATCTACAAGCTCTCTTAGGCTTGGTATAAAAGAATCATCAAAGATACCAAGGTCAGCCCCAGTAACTCCTGAAGGGTGAACGCAAGCCACTTCAACTACATTAAGTGCACAGCCACCCTCTGCACGTCTTTTATGATAATCAATTATAACTTGGTTTACTTTTAAATCACTACCTACCCTATGAGTCCCCATAGGAGGCATAATACAACGGTTTTTAAGTTCAACTTTTCCTATCTTAGCTGGTGATAAAAAATTTGGATACAATTTTGACATTTATTTTCCTTTCTTATTTAAATTACTTTTGTATGTAACAGCCCTCAAAAACAATAGGTAAGATACCACTATAAGTATTGCTTGAATTATGAATGATATCTTAAATTCACCTGTTTTATCAAAAATCAATGATGAAAGTGGAGTTCCAATCGAAGATCCTATTGTCAAAAAAGCTGTAAGAATTCCTAGAATACTAGCATAATGCTTCATTCCAAATACTTTAGGGACAATAAGTGGCAAGGCAACTACAAGCATAGTTAAGGCAAAGCCATATGCTATAACAGCAAGATATGCTGATGTTTTTGAGTTTGAAACAATCATAATAAAATCGCAAACAAAATATCCTATGAAACCTATACTTATAGCTTTAATTAGCCCAAACTTATCATTCACATATCCCATAATTAGCTTAGCAGCTATATTAACCAAAGATACTATAGAAATTAAATTTGCTATAAATATTTGATCATAGCCTAAAGATAAGTAATGAGGAAAAAAGTTATACATAGTTGGTTGAATAGCCATTGCGAAACTGATACATGAAAATACAAGCAAAATAAATGGCAAGGACCTGTATATATCGGTCTTATTAAGTGATTCCTCTGCGCATTCATTTTCATTTATCACGCCTATTTCTCCAAGTGGCTTTTGTCCCTTATCCTTAGGATTGGCAACAATAAAAAATGCCCCAACTATACATACTATAAATATGGTAATAGCTTCTATAAATAAGGTTTTCCTATATCCTATTGACAATATAAACCTAGCTACTATCGGATTAAATATAAATCCTCCAACCCCGCTTGCTGCAAAAACCAATCCAAGAGCAAGCCCTCTCTTTTCAATAAACCATGCCGATATTATAGTTGATAGGGTAAGACTTGTGCCATAACTAATACCTGCACCCATAGCTACTCCCGCTAAATATATAAGTGGCAATGAGTTGGAAAAAGATAAGATAAGTATCGACAAAGAATATAAAAACACCCCTATGTAAACCAAATTTTTGTGCCCAAACTTCCTTATCGCATGACCAATCAGCGCTCCAAATATCGCTATAGATATCGAAGAAAATGATACTAGCAAAGTAACCTGACTCATATTTACCGATAAATCTTTAGCAATCAATGGTAAAAACTGACTGAGACTAGCATTTCCAAGTCCTAGAGTTAGAAGCATTATTAGTGCCGATAAGCCAACATTTATCCACCCATAGAATCTATTTTTCGTCATCTAAACCTCCTAAATATTTTCTAAATATTTTCTAATAGTTAATTAACTAACGAATTCATACATAGTGTATGACGTGGTTTCCGGACAATGTCAATAGCTAAAATAAGAAGTCATTTATACAAATCTGGTCTTATGACAAACTTTAGTCTAATAGCTGATTTTTATTAGAAAAACTGGTTCTAACTCCACTTAGTTACATGTGAAATTTTGATTCAAAAAGGCGTTTAATTTAGCTTAGCTAAATTTATTAGATTTTTATTAATCATTTCCTTAAAATAATGTAAATAAAAAACTTTAAATTTTTATTGGATATAAAATAATAGTTTGTAAATTTTATATGTTAATTATTAAATAAAATTCCTTTTAGAATCCCTATCAGAATTTTGATTTTGAAAATGATACACCCAAACTCAAGGAACATTACATATTAAATGATTGATTTTTACTTGACATTAATATATAATGTTACTAGCAAAAGGGAGTAGCCCAATTATTTAATCGTCAGAACGGTTTTTACCCGGTTAAATAAACCCTAGAAGGTGGCGAGACGGAGCTGGTGAGTATAACTCAAGTGGCCCCGCTTTTTTTATATCTTTTGCAAATTTTTAAGGAGGAATTATGGACTATAAAGGCAGTCTTAATGAAGTAATCAAAAAACACGGAGCTGATGCCAAACGTGGACTTACCTCATCTGAAGCCAAGACAAGACTTGAAAAATATGGACCAAATGCTATTGAGTCATCAAATAAAAAGTCTTTGCTTAGCAAGATTATCGAACAGTTAGCCGATCCTATGGTTATTCTTTTGGTAATTGCTGCTATTGTGTCAGCTTTTACAGGTGATGTAATCGAATGTGTAATTATTATCGCAATTGTTGTTATTAACGCCATTATGTCTATTATCCAGGAGGGAAAGGCAGAGGACTCTGTGGCGGCTTTACAAAAGATGAGCTCACCTGAGGCTACTGTTATCCGTGATGGACAAAGAGGACATGTTAAGGCAGAGGAATTGGTGCCAGGTGATATAGTTGTCATTGAAACAGGGGATATTATCCCAGCTGATATGAGACTTATCGAGTCATCAAACTTAAAAATCGATGAATCATCACTCACAGGTGAATCTGTGGCTGTTGAAAAGGACGCAGGTTTTGAAACTAATGAGGATGTAGGTATAGGTGATAGGGAAAATTACGTCCACTCATCTTCAATTGTTACCTACGGCCACGGCCTTGGTCTTGTGGCTGCGACTGGCGAAGAAACAGAAATTGGTAAAATTGCAGTAAGTCTAGACGAGGTTGAAGACAAGGAAACTCCTCTCCAAAAGCAACTTAAAAAGCTTTCAAAACTTTTAGCTGTCCTTGTTGTTGTGGTTTGTATGGGAGTTTTTGCCCTAGGATATTTTAGGGGCAGCCACAATCTTTTAGAGAATTTTATGGTGGCAGTTTCCCTTGCAGTTGCAGCTATTCCAGAAGGTTTGACAGCTGTTGTAACTATTGTCCTTTCTATTGGTATGAACAGGATGGCAGACAGGAAGGCTATCGTTAAAAACCTCTTATCTGTTGAAACTCTCGGATCAACTACAGTTATCTGTTCAGATAAAACTGGAACCTTGACCCAAAACGAAATGACTATTACAAAAATTTTCACCAATGATGAGGAATACGAGGTGGAAGGTACTGGTTATAAGCCTGAGGGCGATATCAGAAGGCAAAATAAAGAAGTAATTAATTCTGATGGCCAGATAGAACTATTGATGACTATAGCAAGTCTTTGTAATGATGCAAATCTCATCCGCGAAGGCGAAGAGTATAAGATAACAGGCGATCCTACCGAAGGTGCCATGCTAACTTTCGCTGAAAAATGGAACATCAACCAGGAAACTATCAACGACAAACACCCAAGGCTCCAGGAAATCCCATTTGATTCCACAAGAAAGATGATGACTACCTTCCACGAGCTTGATGGCAAATATTACGCCATGACTAAGGGTGCACCAGATGTTGTAATGAGTCATTCTTCAAAAATTTTAATCAACGGCGAAATGCAAGATTTTACCGACGAATACCGTAAAAAACTTGCTGATAAAAACAACGACCTTGCAAGTCAGGCCCTAAGGGTAATGGCCTACGCCTTTAGACCTCTAGAGACTCTTGACCAAGACCTTACTACAGAAAATATCGAAAAAGATATGATTTTTGTAGGGCTCACAGGAATGATTGACCCAGCAAGACCAGAAGCCAAGGCAGCAGTTGCCGAATGTCACGCATCAGGAATTAATGTAATTATGATAACTGGCGATTATTTTGAAACAGCCCTTGCCATTGCCAAAGATTTAGGAATCGCAACTAGTCGTGACCAAGCTATGCAAGGCTCCGAACTAAACGATAAAACCCACGAAGAAATCAGGGAAATTGTTAAAACTAAGAGAATTTTTGCCAGAGTTTCACCAGAAAATAAGGTCCAACTTGTCAAGGCCCTCGAAGCTAATGACAATGTCGTAGCCATGACAGGTGACGGTGTAAATGACGCTCCTGCCATCAAAAACGCTGACATAGGTGTAGCCATGGGTATTACAGGTACAGACGTTGCCAAAGACGCCTCAGATATGATCCTTGTTGACGATAACTTCGCAACCATAGTAAATGCAGTTGAAGAAGGAAGAGTAATCTTTTCAAATATCAAAAAATTTGTATCCTTCCTCCTATCTTGTAACATTGCAGAAGTTTTGATAGTTTTCCTATCAATATTAATGGGACTTCCTAGTCCACTTACCCCAATCCAATTGTTGTGGCTAAACCTAGTCACAGATGCCTTCCCAGCCCTAGCTTTAGGTGTTGAACCGGCAGAGCCAGGCCTTATGGAAGAACCACCAAGGGATCCAAGAGAATCAATCGTCTCTGGCGATATCAGAACAAACCTAATTAGCCAATCAATATTTATAACACTCGCAGTCCTTGGAGCTTATATAGTTGGCCTAAAATGGATATTCCCTGGCTCAATCGAAGGTGCCCACACAATGGTATTTGCAACCCTAATCACATCAGAACTACTAAGAGCCTTTTCAGTAAGGAGCACAAAATACACCCTAAAGGAATTAGGTTTTGCTTCAAACCCACACCTAATCAAGGCAGTAATCCTATCCTTCGCCCTACTTTTAGTTGTAATGTATGTGCCAATTTTGACAAAGCTCTTTGAAGTAGTTTCCTTAACATGGGAATGGATTCCAGTATTAATACTCGCCTCAATCCCACTAGTGTTCGGGGAAATAAGCAAGACTATGAGAAGAAAATAAGCAAAACTATAAGAAGAAAATAAGTTTCATAAATAAATGGATTTAGCAAGTAAATCCTAAAATTTTAGCAAAAGAAAAATCCCAGTATCCAACGACTCTGGGATTTTCTTTTGCTTATTTTTTGTAAATATCAATCAGATTATGGATTAAATCTCTAAGTAATAAGGTTGTCATGTAGTGGTCTTGGGCATGGATGGCTAAAAAATCCAAGCCTTGTCGACTTCCCTCTGCTTCATTTTCCAAAAAATCTTTTTGTGCAAGACTAGCAAGTTCCAAGTTTTCATTAGCCATGGCTACATACTGGTCAGCTTCTTCAAATTTACCTTTTTTTGCAAGGTCAAGTGCTTCTAGAAAGTTGCTCCTTGCATCGCCAGAAAAAGCTACCACCTTAAGGCCCGCATTGGTCAATTCTTCTCTAGGATTATTGTTAGTATCAGTCATAAATCTCTCCTTTAAATTAAAACCATTCTTATAATAAAAATACCAATAATAGTTAATAATTCAAGATATCTATGCTTTTCCAAGCATAAAATCTCAAGCAAAAAACCTCACCCACCTTTACCGATGCTATAACGGAAAAAATAGAATTATTTATGATAAGGTTTTCTGGTATAATGATAGTGAGGAGAAATATGCTATCTGATAGAGAAATTAGGATTATAAAATTTTTATATAAGAACAAAGATAAGTACTGTACTAGCACAGAAATAGGTTATAATGTCGGATTTTCCGAAAAAACTATAAGGACTAATATAAATCTAATTTCTGAAAACGTTCCTAAGAATATTTTTGAAATTGTAGCAAAGAAGGGCAGCGGCTTTAAACTTGTCATTGGCGATCACGATAAGTATATCGACTATATTTACAAGTCAAAGGCTAGCATGTCAAACCTTGATCAAATTTACGATAAAAAAGGGCGCGAGAAATATATTCTAGAGAATCTCTTGCTGGAAAACAGAGCCCTAACCTTTGATGACCTGTTGGAAATCTTGTTTGTTAGCGAGTCAACTCTCCAAAGAGATATTTACAGCCTTAGAAATAAGCTTAAGGATTATGGACTGGATATAGTTAAAGATGACAATTCTTACCTATCAATATCCGGTAAGGAACTAGAGAAGAGACATTTTATCCTAGATTTTTTCTTTTCTAGTATATACTCCAACTCCTTTATAAATGAGCTAGAAGACCTTAACTTATTTCACAAAGCTACTATTTCTCAGCTCTTGATTATTCTTCTTGATGAAATAAGAGAATATGGCATATCTGTAAATGACTATGCTATCCAAAATTTGGTAATCCACTTTGCCCTAGTTATTGAAAGAGTTAAGATAAATTGCTTGATTGATAATTACGATAAGGATATTGCAAAAGGAGAAGGTGACGAATTTTTAGATTTCGCTAAGTCAGTTATTAGGAGGATTTCTAAAAGTTTCGCTATAGACTTGCCTATTGAGGAAAAGAAATACATCTACCTCCAGCTGCTTTCAAAGACCAAGCTTTCGAGCGAAAATTCTATAAAGTCTTTTAAAGACTACAACCAAGTTATAGACTTATTAAGGTACCTGTCTAAGAAGTTAAATATAAACTTGTTAGACGATAATGTTTTTATGAATAATTTTATCGAACACCTAAAAGCTCTAGAAAACAGGGTTGCATCTGGTTTATATATTTCAAATCCTCTGACAGATAAAATAAAAACCCAATATACTAGCTATTTTGATCTGGTAGTTGATAGTTTTAAAAAGTTTTCTATATTTGAAAATATGGATATAACGGACGATGAGCGGTCTTATTTGGTAATTTATATCTTATCAGCGCTTGAGAGAAATAAATTCAACAAGAAGATTAACGTCCTTGTTGTATGCGCATCTGGTTTCAGTACGGGGCTGATGCTTAAAAATAGGATTCAAAACGAATATACCAACACTATTAATATAAAAAATGTGATTGGTTACTACGAGATCACTCCCAAAAACCTAGACGACGTTGACTTGATAATATCGAGCGTTGATTTGGAAGGTTTGGTTATAGCTGTTCCTTCTGTAAAAGTTAGCGTCTTCCTTGATGAAGATGACTGCGCTTTGATTGACAAAGAAGTAGAAAAGCTAATAAAAAGTTATCAGGACTTATGGTCAGACGAACAGATAGTCCCTAACACAAACTTAACCCTATTCGAAAAATATTTCTCAGAAAAAAACTTTATAATAAATAAAAACCCTTGCACAAAGGATGAAGTTTTGAATTTGATATACAAGTCCTTGGCTTCGACACACGAAATGGAAGAATTTTTTAGAGACCAGACCTTACTGAGGGAAAATTTTGGTTCTATAGTTTTTAAAACCCTAGTAGCCATTCCCCATCCTGTAAGTCCTATAAAGGATAAGGCAGAAATTTTCACTGTTATTTCCAAGGCAGATATTAGTTGGGGAAAAGATTCAGATAAGCTTAGGATAGTGTTTTATATCTCCCCTCCTGGGAAAAATGACCCCGACTTTGAAAAAATTATAAAGGTTTTTACAAAAATTTTAAAGGATGATTCACTAATCCAAGCGCTAATTAATATAGAAAATTTCATCGACTTTAAAGAACTTATTTTGAATTTACTATAAAAGAAAGGAGGTAGAAATGAGTTTAGGCGATTTAGAAGAGACTTGCATGCAGCTAATAACCTTTGCTGGTGCGACCAAGTCGGCATATGTGGAAGCCATGTCTGAAAGAAGAGCTGGAAATGAAGAAAAAGCTCTGGAATTAATCAAAGAAGGCAAGGAAACCTATGCACAGTGCCACAAAATCCACCAACAAATGTTTACTTCTGAGCACAAAATGGAAAACTCCATGCAAACATTGTTGCTCATGCATGCAGAAGACCAAATGATGTCATGTGAAACAATTTATGTCTTGGCAAATGAAATTATGCAGTGTTATGCCAGGATAGAAAACCTAGAAAATAAGAGGTAATAAAATGAAAAAACAAAATTTTATGGAAAAATTAGAAGAAAAACTCATGCCGCTTGCAGCAAAAATAAGTGGTAATGCCCATCTTCAATCAATCAGAGATGGTTTTGCCCTAGCTATGCCTTTATTAATTATCGGATCAATGTTTATGTTAATTTCAAACTTCCCAATCCAAGCATGGATGGATTTATTGAGAAGCACAGAAATTAATGGCAACACTATCGCTTCATACTTTTCAGCAGCAACAAACGCTTCATTCACAATCATGTCTATATTCGTAGTTATAGGAATTGGTCACGCTTACGGTACAAGACTAAAAGTGGACCCACTCTTTAGTGGAGTTGTATCATTAGTAAGCTGGTTTATCCTTATGCCATTTTCTTTTGAATTTACACCAGAAGGCAGTGAAGAAGCTCTAACAATAAACGGACTTTCCTTTGATTGGTTGGGTTCTAAGGGTGTATTCATCGGTATAATTTCCGCATTTTTAGCCGTTAGAATCTACAAAATGATAGTTGATAAGGGTCTTGTAATAAAGATGCCTTCAGGTGTGCCTCCAACAGTAGGTCAATCTTTCGCAGCATTATTACCAGCAGCTTTCGTTATGACATCTTTTGTTTTAATCAAATTTGTCTTTACCCTAACTCCATGGGAAAATGCCTTCAACTTTGTTTATAGTGTATTGCAACTTCCACTCCAACACATAGGTGGATCACTAACAGCAATGGTTTTAGTGTATTTATTTGCCCACGCTCTATGGTTCCTAGGTATCCACGGCACAAACATCACAGACTCAATGTTCATGCCTGTCCTATACGCCCTTTCTGCAGAGAACTTAGCAAAGGTTTCAGCTGGACAATTACCAGAAAATATCATCAATGTTCAATTCCAAAACCTATTTGCTACTTACGGTGGTGCAGGCTCAACCCTATCCCTACTAATAGTCGCAGTAATGATTTCTAAATCAAAGAGACTAAAACAACTTTCAAGATTATCAATCTTACCAGCAGTATTTGGTATAAATGAGCCAGTTATCTATGGTTTGCCAATAGTTTTAAACCCACTACTATTAGTACCATTTATCTTAGTTCCAACTATAAATATAATTATCAGCTACATCACTATGAATATAGGTCTAGTTCCAATTCCAAATGGTATCATCATGCCTTGGACCACACCTCCAGTAGTTTCTGGATTCCTATCTAGTAACTGGCAAGGTGCCCTCCTACAAGTTGTCCTAATCATAATTGGCTGCATAATTTATTATCCATTCGTAGCTGCAGTTGATAGAAACAACCTAATCCAAGAAGAATCTGAAGAAAGCGTAGAAGCATAATGCGCAGACTAGGTATTTCAATATATCCAGAACACTCGACTTTCGAAAAAGATCTAGCCTATATGAAGCTAGCTTCTAAATATGGTTTTTCGAGAATTTTCACCTGCCTCCTTTCTGTAAAAGAAAGCAAGGATGAAATTATTAAAAATTTTACAAACTTTATAGATAAGGCTCATGAACTGGGCTTTAAGGTTTCAGTGGATACAAATGCAGATGTTTTTAACCTACTTGGCGCAAGGGCAGATGATATATCTGTCTTTGCCAAAATGGGAGTGGATATTATAAGACTTGACTGGCCCCTATCAGATAGGGAAAATATCCTAATTACCAATAATCCTTACAATATAACTGTAGAGTTTAATGCAAGTAGCGACATGGCTTTAGACTTGTTAATCAAAAAGGGTGCTGATAGGAACAAGATGACTACCTGCCACAATTTTTATCCACAAGAATACACCGGTCTTAGCAAGGAAAGGTTCGATTATTTCACTCAAAAATACTATGATATGGCCTTAAAAGTTCACGCTTTCATATCAAGTAATAACGACAACACTTTCGGACCTTGGCCTGTTTATAAGGGACTAGCTACCTTAGAATGTCATAGGTATAAAAATATTTCCTACCAACTTAGGTATCTTATAGCTGATAGGAGGATAAATGACATTATTATTGGCAACGCCTACGCTTCTTGTGAAGAATTAGAAGAATTGAGCAAGGTAGATTTATCAATTCCAAGCTTAAAAATCGAAGCAATTAATGATATAATAGATATAGAAAGGAAAATCCTTTACGATTTTGTTCACTTTGATAGGATAGACTCTTCAGACTTCTTCATCAGAAGCAGTGTTAGCCGAGCCTTTGCCGCTGACAAGAACATTCCTCCTAGGAAGTGTGATAAAGAATTCTTCGATGAGGGAGATGTTGTAATAATCAACGACAACCTCGCCCACTACAGAGGCGAACTTGAAATCGTTAAGAAAAAAATTAAAAATACAGGTGAAAGAAATCTTGTAGGCCACTTTGATGAAGATGAACAAGCGATTGTTAATATGCTGGCTGAACAAAATCCTTTCAAAATTATATAAGGAGATTTATATGAGCGATACAATAAATATTGTACTATGCTGCTCTGCAGGTATGAGTACAAGCTTAGTAGTTGAAAAAATGCAGGAAGCAGCTAAGAATAAAGGATTAGATGTCGATATCAAAGCTGTTCCAGTATCCAGCGTAGAAGAACTTGATAGTTCACACAAAATCGACATCCTCCTCCTAGGCCCTCAAGTAAAATTTAAACTAAACGAGCTTAAGGGTGTTTACAAGGATCAAAATACCCTAGTAGATGTCATAAATATGATGGACTACGGCATGATCAACGGAGAAAAAATCTTATCCGATGCCCTTAAGGCCTACAACAAATAAAAAATAAAAACCCAAGCAAGTGACATAGACACATTAATCCTCCTTAAGGATTTTAGAGTTTAAGTCAAAGCTTGGGTTTTTCTTTGCCATTTTATAGACCCAAAACAATACCTATGCCTGCCCCCGCCACGATTATCCAAAGAGGGCTGAGGTTTTTAAATTTAAACAAAATTAAAGTAAATGCTGCGAAAAGTCCGAGTGGAATCGGTCTTAGCAAGGACATAAAATTTCCTGTTTGGGCAAAGGCGTTTGTATCCACAAGGGTAAGTACTAGGACTGTGGACATAGCGCCTAGGATAAGCCCTGCTGTGGCTGGCCTTAGGGTACTGAAAGCGTCTTTTACAATTTTTGAATTTTTAAAAGCCAAAATCATCCTTGCTATTATAAGGATGATTATAATTGGTCCTGTAACCAAGGCAAGGGTCGCAAGGATGCCACCGAGTGGCCCATGGGCCTTGATGCCTGCATAGGTCGCCATATTGATGCCAATAGCGCCCGGTGTTGACTCGGAGACTGCTATCATATCCAAGAGCTCTTCACTTGTAAAATAACCGTATTTTTCGCCGATAGCTTGAAGAAACGGAATGGTTGCCATGCCACCACCAACAGCAAACAAACCCGCTTTAAAAAATTCCCACATCATCCTAAGCATGTCTAAACCTCCCTAAAATAATTCCAATAAGGGCTACGACTATTACAAGCACAACGGGTGAAATATCAAAAACTGCTATCGCTAGGAAAGTTAATAAAAAAACCATGAACTTTCCAACCGAGTTAGCATTTTTTCTAAGCATCTTTATTACCGAATATAAAACCAAGGCACAAACAGCAATCCTAATGCCTCCAAAGGCGTGTTGGATGGCACTTATGTGGGAGAAGTTTTTTAAAAAACTAGATATAAGGGTAATTATTATAATTGATGGGGTGATAAAACCGAGACTTGCCACCACTCCCCCAATGTTTTTTGCCATCTTGTAGCCGCAAAAGGTTGCTGTATTTATGGCGATGATACCAGGTGTGGACTGGCCAATAGCATAATAATCTAAAACTTCTTCGTTAGTCGCCCATTTTTTCTTTTCAACAACTTCCCTTTCTAAGATGGGTAGCATGGCATAACCCCCACCAAAGGTCATAAAGCCGATTTTGACAAAACTTATATAAAGATCTAATAAAATATTCATCTCTCTTCCCTTTCTTGCTTCCTTAAGGATATTATATAACAATCTAGGAAATTTATAAAGCAAACGGCTTATTATACAAATCTAACCAGTCTTTAATAAAACCATTTCTTAATTAAAGTAACAAAAGAAATACAAAACCTCATGCTTTTTACGGTTTTAACAAGGATTTTGATGATTAAGTAACAAAAGTGTAACATTTTTATTGACAAAAGAGTAAAAATGAGTTAAAATATATATTGTTAATTGATAAAGGAGACAGAATGAATAATTTTAAATATATACTTACAGGACTTTTTGTTGCGTCGACTTTGACCTTAGCAAGTCCAGTCCTAGCAGCAGAAGATTCAACAGACGAAACTACAATACCAGAAGAAACAAAAGTAATTGAATATAACGATTTTGATTTAGATAAGATGGTTGGTCTTAAGGAAGGAACTGACCTTGTTCACGAAAAAACCCAACTAACACAAACTTCCTACAAGGCAGAAAACGAACTTGAAGTCAAGAAAGAAAAAGGTCACCCAGATCGCGTAGAAATCAAAGGTTCTAATAGAAATGCAACAGGAACTACTAGCGAACCTGGCAGCCTATCTTGGAGAAATTACAGACGAGGCGACTTATCAAATTTTGACATAAGAACTAAAAACCCAGATCACATAACTGGCGCTTACATAGACAAGTTTCTAGAAAAACGTGGTCACTATACCCCACTTAAGGGCTATGGTGATACAATCCTTAAGTACTCAAACAAATACGGTATTAACGTAGGTATTTTTATGGGTCAAATCGCAAAGGAAACTAATTTTGGCAAGCATGCTGGAGTAGGCAAATACAACTTTGGTTGTATCCGTTATTATAGAAATGGTGTTGGTGGCCAATGGGCTCCTGCCTATTCAAGAAGAGGTTCTGCTTGGGTAAACCCACCTACAGTTGAAGACGGCATCGAAGTTGTCTTCAAGCTAATGAGAGATGCTTATGCAAATAAGGGCTGCACAACCTATAAAGCCTTCATAAACCGTTATTCTCCATCTTTTGAGAATAACCACAGATCTTTTGAGCAACTCGCAGCAGGAACTATGAACGCCTTAAATATATCTTATTAATTACAGACCAACCTAGAATTAGGTTGGTTTTTTTGTCTATTTTTTTGCCTTTGCCAGCAAAAACATATAAGATATATAGGGAAGGAAGAAAAAAGTTAAGAAAGAAGTTAAGAAAGGATAAAAATGAAAAAGCTAATATTTGACGTAGATGGAACAATTTTGGATTCCATGCACATCTGGGTAGAACCACAATCCAAACTCTTTGCCAAGTATGGATTCAACTTAGCCAACCTATCCAAAGAAGAAAAAGCGAAAATCGAAGCCCTATCCGTTGATGACATGTGCCAATACATAGCCGATGAAATAGCCACAGACATGACTTTCGATGAGGTTATGCAATACTTTGATGATATTGTCTACACCGGCTACAAGGATTTGCTCTTGCCAAAACCAGGCAACCTTGAAATCCTAAAAAAATTAAAGGATTTAGGCTTTTCTATGTCGATTGCCTCATCTACCCCATATAAATACTTGGAAATGGCTCTTAAGAGGCTAGGAATTTATGATTACTTTGATTTTTTTGCAACTCCTGAGCTTCTTAATATGAAAAAATCAGACCCTGCCTACTGGCAGTATTCAATAATGAAACATGGGGCAAAGCCAGAAGATTGTGTGCTTTTTGACGACGCCCTCTATGCCTTAGAAGCTGCAAAAAAAGAAGGGATTATGACTGTAGGTCTAAAAGACTTCCCTTGGAACGAAAAAGAATGGGCCCATATCGAAGAAGAAGCTGATATGACCCTAGAAAAAATTTCTGATATGGATATAGATAAATTTAGATAAAAAAAGATGTTTAACTAAAATCATAGTTAAACATCTTTTTGTTTTGCAATAGTGAATATTTTTTGAAGACTATGCAAAGAAAATATTTGTAAGGTGCCTTTAGATTTTTATCCTAATCTAATGTTAAAACATTCTCTTTTGCCTTCAAACGGTATTCCTACCTTATTTTTTCTTATTAACGATTACAGATACACCATCTGGAACGAAAGCTACTTTTGCATCTTCGCCTTTGATTTCCTTTGCCATTCTTAGAGCATCTTCAAGACTTTCAGCATAGGTCATGTGCATATCTTCGATTAATTGTCTATTTTCTGGGTCAGTTACAAAGATAACTTTATGACGTACAAGAATTCTTGCTAGAATTTGGATTTCCCATTGGTCTGGAATGGTTTCTTCCATTGGAATTTGAAGAACTCTGTCTTCTACATCTTTTGGAGTTTCAGCATCTTTGAAAGTTCTATAGAAGCTTTCACCACCGTGGCCATCATTACATCTAGAAACTTCGATTATTACACCATCATCTGCTGCTGCAGCTTCTGCAGCTGTCATTGATTTTACAGATTGGTAGACGTTTTGATCTAGTGGGTAACCACCATTACTTGTTACTGCAATGTCAGCATTTACACCTTCAACAGTTGATAGACCTCTAACAAATTCAGTTCCTTCATAGTGAGCTTTTACCCTATGACCTGCAAAGGCATTAATAATCTTCTTGTCAGCGTCAATTACAACGTTTAAGATAAAGGCTAGTTTTGCTTGTTCTGCAGCAAATTCCATGTCTTTGTGGATTGGGTTTTCTACTAGAATACCTGTTCTTGAATAATCACTTGCTATAAATTTAGAGCAGTGGTTGGCAAGAACTGTTTTTTCGCTTGCTATACCTGGAAGTACTGATTTTCTACCACCAGAGAAACCTGCGAAGAAGTGTGGCTCGATAAAGCCTTCAGCTATTAATAAGTCAGCATTTACAGCGTGCTTGTTTAATAGAAGTCTTCCACCTGATGGAAGTCTATCAAGCTCAACCATGTCTTCATCTACTCCAGATTTGTGAACAACGATATTTTCATTGTCAACTATTTCTTGTCCATACTTAGCAACTAATTCTTCATGAGTAGTTGGTCTGTGGAAACCTGTTGCAATAAGAATTGTAATCTCTGCATCTGGGTTTGTTGACCTAATTTCCTCAAGAAGGATTGGCATAGTTATAGCAGATGGAACTGGTCTAGTGTGGTCAGATGAAATTATTGTTATTGTTTTCTTACCCTTTACAAGGTCAGATAATTTCTCTGTCCCAATTGGATGTGCAAGGGCATCCCTAACGAGGTCTTCTTGGCTTTTTGTCGCCTTGAAACTGTGCGCCTTGCTCTCAAGTATGGCTACATCATCGCCTACTTCCATTTCGATAAATTCTTTGCCATAAGGCAATCTTACTTGTTTCATATTTACTCTCCTTTTCTTCTCTCACTACTATTTTATAAGATAACTGTAAATAATGCAAACAATTTCATGCTAGAATTAAAAAACTCTTCCGAAGAAGAGCTTAAGCTAACATATATCTCTTTACTTTTCTATATATCAAGCCCATTGCAAAAAGGCCTTTCATAATAGAAGTCGAACTCATAGCTATCCATACCCCATAGACGCCGACAAAAGGCATTAAAACTAGGGAAATTGGTATCCTCAAGAGGTTGTTTATTACACCAAGGGCAGCTGGAGTTTTGGTGTCGCTCATTCCATTAAAACAGCCCGCAAGACCAATTTCTATTGACATGAAGGCTTGAGAAAGTCCTAGAATGAATAGGTAGTTCGCACCAAGTTCAATTGCCTCCTTGCTTTCTGGAGTGAAAAGTTCAAAAAGCTTGTGCCTAAAAATTATTAGAACTAGGGTTGCTATAATTCCGATAATAGCAACTAATCTAAAGGCTTCTTTAATCGATTCCTTAACTCTTTTCTTATTTTCAGCTCCATAATTTTGTGCAACTAGGGCTTGGATACCGACCTGGATACCCTCAGTTGTATTCCAAGAAATAGATTCAAGTTGACTTCCTATGGCACAGACTGCCACAGGTGTTGGACCAAAAGCTGACATAAACCTATTTAAAACCATAGAAATTGACGCATGAAAACCAGACAAAAGTGCCGCAGGTAGGCCAAGCCTAAAAATTTCTAGCTGCCAATTTTCCCTATAATCTATGTAAGTTATAGCCGACCTAATGATGCCATCTTTAGAAATAACCAGCAAAAAATAAAGCAAAACAACTACAAACTGACTTATAATTGTAGCTAGGGCAGCACCTTTTGCTCCCATATGTGGAAAGGGACCTAGACCAAAAATCAAAACTGGATCTAAAACCATATTTATAGCAAGCCCAACAGCATTAATCACGAAGGGAGTAAAAGAATCCCCAAGTGATGTGAAGGCTTGGGTAAACATAGGACCCACGAAAAAGAAAATCATACCGAGACTTACCACAAAAAAATAATCCTTGGCAGCCATTTCAGCCTCATGGCCCAAATTATAAAATTCTATAAAAACATTTTTTACAATAAGGCAAAAGGTAGTAAAAAACAAACCAATGACAATAGCTTGGATAAAACCATTATTAATAATCATCACCGTTTCCTTCTCATTTCGAGAACCAAAGGCCTGGGAAGCATAAACGCCCATGCCAACCTTAGGTATAAGGACAAGGGAATTGCCTATCCAAAAAATAAAACCAGCTATCCCAACCCCTGCCATAGCCTTAGTACCCAACCTTGCAATCCAAATAGTATCAACAAAGCCATAAGCAATCTGGATAAAGGCTGTAAGGGCCAAAGGAAAAGACAGCTTCAAAAGCGTATGCCTAATATTTCCATGTAATAAATCTATTTTCCTATTCATAAAGACTCCTATATAAGTTATAACCTTATTATCTTACTAATATTTTACGAATTGTCATTTAATTTATCAAAAGTATATTGATAGTATGAAAAACTACGAAAATTTAAAGGCCGGCAGGCTCTTTAAAACAGACGACTATCTTGTTGAAAAACTCACTGCCTGCTGGGAAAAATTAGTAAAATTAAATACGGAAACGAACAGAGAAGAAAGAAATAAAATCTGCCAAGAACTATTCGCAAGCTTTGGTAAGTCAACGGTCCTTTCCCCTTTCAGGTGTGATTATGGGGACAACATCTACATAGGAAATAATTCTTTTATAAACTTCAACGTCTCCATGGTAGACCTAGGAAAAATACAAATAGGAAACAGAGTCCTAATAGGTCCTGGCACAGGACTTTTCACAGCCATCCACCCCATAGACCCAGAAGTAAGAGCCACAGGTGTCGAGAAGGGTGCAGACATCATCCTAGAAGACGACGTCTGGATTGGAGGCAACGTCACAATCCTTCCTGGAGTCACCATAGGCAAAGGCTCAATCATAGGTGCAGGCTCAGTTGTAAGTAAGGATATACCTCAAATGTCCATAGCTGTAGGCAACCCCGCCAAGGTTGTAAGGAAAATAAATGAAGACGATAAAAAATATTGGCAAGCTGAATACGATATATATCTTCATGGAATGGGAGAATAATATCAAAATCTATTACTAAAAAGAAATCACATGTGGTTTCTTTTTTTTTAATATAATTTTACAAAGGCATTTTCAAGTAAGTAGCTTCCACAAGTTTGAGGAAAATGTTTGTGTGGAGCTTATTTCTATTCTTTACTATAATAAATATATAAGGTGGTTATATGATTGAGACAAGATTAAAGCAAATATTTGACTACCTAACTCTTGACTACGACTACCATACGTCTAAAGAGATAGGAGAAGTAATGGAGTTATCTTCTAAAACTATAAGAAAGGAGATAAACCTATTAAATTCAGTGATTAAAGATAAGGGGGCGATAATCGAATCCAAACCAAGCAAGGGCTTCATATTTACCATTAAGGATAAGGATAAGTTTAAGATTTTTTTGAAAAACGACTGGTACAAATATGCCTACTACCAGGAAGAAGATGGAGATAAGAATCTTAGATACGTTAATATCTTAAGGACCTTCCTATTCTCAAATTCCTACATTAAACAATTTGAACTAGCCGAAACCTTCCACGTAAGTGAATCCCAGATTAACAAAGACCTGCCAAACATAAGGCAAATCTTAGAAGGATATGACTTAGAACTTGTATCAAAACCCTACTACGGAATGAAAGTAGAAGGAAACGAGAAGGATATAAGGCTTGCGATAAAAAATGAAATAGGCGAAGACCCACTCCTCTTTGAAGGCGATAAAGATAGAGACCTCTTCGACAAAATTCAAGAAGTTATAGAAAAAATTGACTTCGGTGATGACTACTACATGCCCTATGTAAATTTCAAAAATCTAGTCATCCACATCTATATTTCAGTCTTAAGAATTAAGCAAGGAAAATATATAAACCTGGCAGATGAGTTTAAAAACAAAATAAAATCCTACAAGGAATATCAACTTGCTAAAAATATCGTAGATAAGCTTGAGCTTAAATTAGGAATAAAAATCCCAAACCAGGAACTAGGCTATATAACCATGCACCTTGTAGCTAAGAACACTATTAGGGACCAAAAAAATATATCAAGTGAAATACTAAAACTATCACAAGCCATAATCGACGAAATTTACAAGGTCTCCAAGTATGACTTTAGGGCAAATATAGACTTTTTCTTCGCCCTAGCCATCCACCTAGGCCCTTTAGTAAACAGGATTAGGTACGGGTTTAACATGAAAAACCCCATCCTAGATGATATAAAAGAAAATAAAATTTCCTACCTCCTAGCAACAATTGGTGCAAGCGTGGTAAACGAAAAATACAAAACAAAACTATCAGAAGACGAAATAGGCTATATAGCCCTCCACATCATGGCAGCTATAAATTCCAACACCATAAATACCAAAAACATATTGATAATATGTGGAGCCGGTAATTCTTCAGCCCAGATAATGAAAACTCAGCTAAATAGGCAGTTTGGAAATAACATCAAAGAAATAAGAACTACAGACCTTAGGAGTCTAGATCAAATAAATATGAATGACTATGACCTAATCATATCATCAGTCAAACTCGGCAACGACTTTGACCTTCCAATTGTCTATGTAGATATCATCTTCTCAAAAGTCGACTTGGACAATATTAAGATTGCCCTAGACGACACCAGGCTTGGTAAGATTTATGATATTTTTGCAAACTCAGTTCTAGTAAGGACAAGCAAATTCACAAATAAACTTGAAATTTTAAAATTTATAGCAGAAACAATCGAAGATAAGTCGAATTTTGAAAAAGAAACTGCCCTGAACCAACTCAAAAAAAGAGAAGAAATGGGACAAACGTCTTTTGATACTATAGCCATTCCCCATATCCTCGACCAGGTAAAGGGAGATTCATATTCGATTATCATAATCCTCGATAAACCTATAAAATGGAACGACAATAAGGTTGACTTAGTCTATTCACTTATAGTGGGTGATAGGCTTGGAGATATGAGTCTCTACTATGAAAAACTAGGAGAATTCTTATCAAACAAGCCAATCCAGAAAGAAGCCTTAAAAACCAAAGACCCTATGGAATTTATGAACGTATTTATGAAAGGAGGAATAAATGGATAGTATCGAAAAAGTTTACGAGTTGGCCTTCAATATAATTGCCCATGCTGGCGAAAGCAGAAGCCTATCTTCGGAAGCCATGGATGCGGCAGAATCTTATGATTTTGATAAAGCAGAGGAGCTCCTAAAGCAAGCTAACGACCAATTCCTAGCCTGCCACGAAGTTCAAACTAGTATGCTTACCAAGGAAGCCAATGGCGAAAAAAATGAAATAAACATTATCCTAATCCATGCCCAAGACCACTTAACAATGGCAACTATGGCTATGGAAAATGCAAAAAGATGGATTAGGATAAATAAAAAATTAAAAGAATTGGAGGAAAAGTAATGAAAAAAGTAATGCTTATTTGTAATGCTGGTATGAGTTCATCTCTTATGGCAAAGAAAGTCACTGAGCAATTAGAAAAAGACGGTAAGGACATTATTGTCGATGCCACAACAAGTAGCGACAGCGAGAGAGTCCTAAGTGGAAGCGACTATGACATGGTCCTTGTAAGTCCACAAATAAGAATGTATTTTGATGCTTACAAGGAAAAAGCCGATGCAAATGGCAAGGCCATAGCTCAAGTTCCATTTAATGCCTATGCCCCAACTCCTTCTGGCATAAAAAATATGGAAAATATAATCTTAGAAAGTCTTGAATAGGAGAAATGATGGATAAACAATTATTCTGGGGAAACTCCACTTCATCCATGCAAACGGAAGGTGCCTACGATTTAGACGGAAAAGGCAAGTCTGTCTATGACATTAGAGAGGCAAGTGAAAATCTTAGCGACTGGAAGGTAGCCATAGATGAATATCATAGGTATGAAGAAGACATTAAACTTATGAAAGAAATGGGAGCAAACTCTTACAGGTTCCAGATCTCATGGTCAAGAGTCTTGCCAAAAGGCTATGGGGAAGTTAATGAAAAGGGTTTGGAATTTTATGATAAGTTAATTGCGTGTCTTGAAAAATATCAAATAGAACCCATTATTTGCCTCTACCACTTCGATATGCCTCTTTATTTGAGCGAAAAATACAACGGTTTTTCTTCAAAAAAAGTAATTGACTATTTCTTTGAATTTTCAAAAATAATAATCGACAGGTACCACGAAAGAGTAAAATATTGGCTAACTTTCAATGAGCACAACCTTTACTCATCTGATTTTGCCCTAACCATAGCTGGTAGCAACCTAGAAATAAACCCTACTAATATCCACCAAGTTCAATATAACACCCTGGTTGGTCATGGAAGGGTTGCAAGGTATGTCCACGAGCATTACAAAGATTTAAAAATTGGTGGCATGTTGGCATACACTACCTACTACCCATATTCGTCAAAGCCTGAAGATAATTATATTAGAAATGCTTATGATAACTTTGATTACAACTTGTATTTGAATGTCTTCACCCAAAAGGGGTATATGAATACCTTTAAGGCCTACCTAGAGAAAAATAATATTAAAATCGAAAAAACAGATCAAGAAGAAGAAATACTCAACAATATAAAAAGTGATTTTATCGCCTTCTCCTACTACAGGTCAGCAACCCTTAAGTATCAAGGAAAAGACTACTGTCCACTAAATACGGATGTCTTTGTAAAAAATGACTATCTTGATAGGAATGAATGGAATTGGGAAATCGACCCTATGGGTTTGGAAATCGCCATGTTAGAAATTTACAATAGGACTAATTTACCAATATTCATAGTCGAAAACGGCATAGGACTCAGAGAAGAGCTTCCAGAAAATGAATTTATAGAGGATGATTTAAGAATTAAATACCTAAAAAGCCACTTTGATGCCATGGCACGCGCTATAGATAAGGGAGTCGAGTGTATGGGCTATCTTGGCTGGGGCTTTATAGATATACTTTCCTCATCAGGAAGCATGGACAAAAGGTATGGGGTGGTTTATGTAAATAGAGATAACCACGACTTGAAAGATTTAAGAAGGATAAAAAAGAAAAGTTTTGCTTATGTTAAGCAAGTATTTGAATCTAACGGAAAGGAAAGAAAAATAAAATGACAGAAAAAAATAAAAGATCATTCGTAGACAAGCTTTCAGAAGCTAGTATGAAATTTGGATCACAAATTCACCTAAAATCTCTAAGAGATGCTTTCGCAATAATGCTCCCACTATTTATAATTGCAGGTATAGCAGTGTTAATCAACGCTGTAATTCTACCAAAAATTTTAAACGAAGCTCAAATGGCTGTCGCTTCACACTGGGCAATATCAGTTGCCAATGCTACCTTGAGTATATCAGGTCTTCTAATCTGTGGTATTGTAGCTTATACCCTATCAATGAACAAGGGCTTTGAACATGCGATAACAGCTGTAATGATTGCCATAGCATCATTAATAGTAATGATGCCTCAAACAATTGATGTGACTGGAGCAAACGGAGAAGTTGTCCAAGCTGGAGGCATCCTATCTTACGGAAACCTCGGCACTAACTCTATGTTTGGTGGTATAATTATGGGTCTTCTTGCAACAGAATTATTCATCAGACTATCCAACATCAAGGCTATAAAGATAAACATAGGCGGAAACGTACCACCAGCTGTAAACAATTCATTTAATAACCTAATACCAGTAATACTTACTCTTCTTATCTTCTCAATCCTATCATTCGTGCTATTCTACTTCTTCCAAGTAGACCTAATAACACTAATAGCAACAATGATTCAAGAGCCTTTAAGAAAAGTAAATACTTCATTACTCGGAACAATCTTAATCTACAGCCTAGGTAATTTAATATTTACCTTCGGTATCCACCAAGCTGTAATTTACTCAACAATCCTAGAACCATTACTTCTTGTAAACATTAATGAAAATATGGATGCTGCAAGAGCAGGTCTTGAAATCCCACACATAATGAACCTCAGTCTTGTCCAATGCTACGGTCTTATCGGTGGATCAGGATCAACAATCTGCTTATTGATAGCAGTCTTCCTCTTCTTTAGAAAAAACAAACAATACAGACAAATTGGTGAGCTATCATTCTTGCCTGGACTATTTAACATAAACGAGCCAATCATCTTTGGTCTTCCAATAGTATTCAACCTTCCAATGATGATTCCATTTGTTTTAACTCCTGCTATAGGAATTATTGTAGCTTACTTTGCAACAGCAATTGGATTTATGAATAAATGTACAGTTCTTGTTCCATGGACAACACCACCACTACTAAACGGATTCTTAGCAACTGGTGGAGACTTCAGAGCTGTGATAGTTCAATTAGTGATAATAGTTATAGGCGTGCTATTATATCTCCCATTCATGAAGATAAGTGCGAGAGTAAGCAAAGAGCAAGCAGAAGCTATGAACAACTAAAGAAAACACTTGCACCCCCCTTATAAACTATAATATAGATATAGCAATAAAGGATAGTTATTGAATTTCAAGCTAAACCTGTATGCATTCCTTATGATAGGTCTGTGTACAGGTTTTTTTGTTATAAGGAGGATGAGTGTTTGTTAATAAGGTCATAAATAATAATGTAGTTAGCATTATTGAAAACAATATTGAAAAAATTGTTATGGGAAGGGGTCTAGGCTTTAAAAAGAAGACTGGCGATCAGATTGACGAATCCAAAATTGAAAAGGTTTTTGTAATCCATGATGATTCTATGGCTCATAAATTTATGGAACTTGTCGAAGATATACCCCTAGACCACATGCTTGCTGCCGATAAAATTATTTCTTATGCTAAGGAGACTCTTGGCAAAAAACTTAGTGACTTATTATATATAAGCCTTACAGACCATATCTATGCTGCTATCCAAAGATCTAAGGAAGGGATTTTTATTAAAAATGCCTTGTTATGGGATATAAAACGCTTTTATCCTGATGCATTTAGGATAGGAATCTATGGACTTGACTATATTAATAGCAAGTTTAATACCAAGCTCCCAGAAGATGAGGCAGGTTTTATCGCCCTTCACATAGTTAATGCTGAGGAGGAAGGAGGTAGTTTTCAAGATCTAATAGAAATCTCTACACTTGTGCGAGAAATTGAAAATATTGTCAAATACGAGTTTAACAAGGAATTTGATGAAGATAGCGTATATTATTTCAGATTCTTAACTCATCTGAAATTTTTTGCAAAAAGAGTCGTAGAAAAAAAGACCTATGATGATAATATCGAGGAGGACTTATTTGACCTTATAAGAAATAAGTACAAGAATTCTTACAAATGCGTTAATAAGATTAGGGATTTCCTGCTTAAGTCCTACGATTATAATCTATCAGATGAAGAAAAGATGTATCTAACCATACACATTGAGCGAGTAATTTACAAAAATTAGTATTTACGGATGGTTACATTAGGTTGGCCAAACCTCTATTTTAAGGAGGAATTATGGGTAAGTATAAAGATTTAGCGACTGAAATAGTCAAAAATGTCGGCGGTAAGGAAAATATAAACAGCCTTACCCACTGTATAACAAGATTAAGATTTAGACTTAAAGATGAGTCTAAGGCAAATGATGAGGCGATAAAAAGTATGGATGGTGTTGTAACCCTCATGAAAAGCGGTGGACAATACCAAGTGGTCATAGGCAACCATGTACCTAGAGTTTATGAAGATGTAGTTGAAGTAGCGGGTCTAAGTGATGATAATGCTAACCATGAAGAAGAACAACAAGGATTATTTAATAAGTTTATAGCCTTGATGAGTGATGTTTTTCAACCAATCCTTGGTGCCTTATCTGCGTCTGGTATAATCAAAGGTTTAGTGGCGCTTCTAGGGTTTATTATTGTTGATTTTAAATCCTCTGGTAGCTATCTTCTTCTCAATGCTATTGGTGATGGGCTATTTACCTTCTTACCATTTATGATTGCTTATTCAGCAAGTAGAAAGTTTAAGCTAAATCCTGTAACAGGTCTTGCTATGGCTGGGATTTTATTGTATCCTTCAATACAAAAGTCAGCCCTAGAGGCAGGCGATGTCTTAGGTAGCATTCCTTATATCGGGGATTACTATAGCAAATTTTTAGGTATACCTTTCATAGCTAATAATTATTCTGGTTCAGTTATACCAATTCTTGTAATAATAGCCTTTGGTTCAATAATTGAAAAAAAGGCCAAAGACCTGGTTCCTGATGTCTTACAAGGATTTTTCGTACCATTTTTTACACTTATAATTACTATGCCTATCGCCTTACTAATAATAGGTCCAGTTATATCCACACTTACAAACATCCTTATGGATTTCTTTAACTCAGTAATAGGTATATCGCCTGTACTATTTGGTTTACTAATTGGATTTGTGTGGCAAATTCTTGTAATATTTGGATTACATTGGTCTATAATACCTCTCGGTATAATTGCAATCCAAGCTAATGGTATGGATAGAATAATGGTTGGTCAATTCGGTGCATCTTTCGCTCAAACAGCAGCGATTTTTGCTATGTATTTAAAAATGACAGACAAGAAGAAAAAAGCATTAGCTATACCAGCGATTATATCAGGAATATTCGGTGTTACAGAACCTGCTATATATGGATTCTCTCTTCCAGCTAAAAAACCATTTATCTTCTCATGTATAGGGGGAGGTATATCCGGAGCCATATTTATGCTAATGGGTGGTACAAGATATAATCAAGGTGGTTTAGGAGTCTTCGGAATAATGAATTATGTAAATCCAGAAAACGGATCATTTATTCCTGTACTATTAGATATTGTTATTGCTGCAACAATAGGTTTCTTTTTAACAATGTTTTTTTGGAAACCTGATGAAAAAATAGAAGTAAATACAGAAAATGAAAATAATAAATCTCTAGTTGGTACAAATGAAAGAATATATTCTCCAATGACTGGCAATGTTCTTAAGTTGTCAGAAATAAATGATCAAGCTTTTTCATCAGAGGCACTTGGTAAGGGTCTTGCAATAAATCCAACAGATGGCAAAGTCTACTCACCAGTTGATGGCACAGTAACAATGTTATTTAGAACCAACCACGCCATAGGAATCACCTCTGACAAGGGAGTGGAAATCCTAGTCCACATAGGCATGGACACTGTAGAAATGGATGGAGAAGGATTCTTTGCTCATGTAAAACAAGGAGATAAGATTAAAGCTGGGGATCTTCTTATAGAAGTTGACCTAGATAAAGTTAAGTTAGCAGGTTATGAAACCATAACTCCTGTCCTAGTAACAAATTATGATGATTTATTAGATTTAGTAGAAACTGACCAAAAAGAAATTAAAGCAAAAGATGATTTGCTAACAGTCTTATTTTAGGAGGCAAAAATGGGTTTTAGAAAAGATTTCCTTTGGGGTGGTGCTACAGCCGCTAACCAATGTGAAGGTGGATATGATGAAGGTGGCAGAGGTATATCCAACAAGGATCTTATGCCAATAGGTAAATATAGGAATCCAATAGCTACTGGAGAAAAAAAATCTCTGGATTTTGATAAAGAATTATATTATCCTTCTCTTTATGGCATTGATATGTATCATAAATACAAGGAAGATATCGCCCTTTTTGCTGAAATGGGTTTTAAGGTTTATAGATTTTCTATTTCATGGACTAGGATATTCCCTAATGGAGATGAAGATATTCCAAATGAAGAAGGTTTGAGATTCTATGACAATCTTATAGATGAACTACTTAAGTATGATATTGAACCTCTCGTAACTATTTCTCACTTTGACTGTCCAATGCATCTAAGCAAAAAATATGGTTCCTGGAAAAACAAAAAAATGATTGACTTCTTTGCGAAGCTAGCAAAAGTTTTGTTTGAAAGGTATAAAGGAAAAGTTAAATATTGGCTAACTTTTAATGAAATCAACATGATACTTCATAGACCTTTTAATGCAGCGGGTATATTCTTTGAAGAAAATGATAATAGAGATCAAATAAAATATCAAGCAGCCCACAACGAGCTAGTTGCAAGTGCACTCGCAACCAAAATAGGCCACGAAATAGATCCAGACAATAAAATTGGCTGCATGCTCCTAGGCGGCTCAACTTATCCTTACACCTGCAATCCTGAGGATGTATTTGAAGCATATTTAGATGATAGAAAGAATTATTTCTTTACAGATATCCATGTAAGGGGTGAATATCCTGCTTACGCTCTAAAAGAAATAGAAAGACTTGGAATAGAAATAGAAAAAACAGATGAAGAAATGAAATTACTAAAAGATCACACCGTAGATTTCGTTTCATTTTCTTACTACTCAACACGAGTCACATCAACAGATCCTGAAGTTTTAAAGAATAGAACGAGCGATAATGCAATCTTCTCAATCAAAAATCCTTATCTAAAATCAAGCGAATGGGGCTGGCAAGTAGACCCATTAGGCCTTAGGTATACCCTAAATCAAATCTATGACAGGTATCAAAAACCACTCTTCATAGTAGAAAATGGCTATGGAGCAATTGATAAACCAGATGAAAATGGCTATGTAGAAGATGATTACAGGATAGATTATCTCAGAAGTCACATTAAGGAAATGCGAGATGCTGTCACCCTTGACGGAGTAGACCTATTAGGATACACAACTTGGGGACCAATCGACCTGGTATCAGCAGGAACTGGCCAAATGAGCAAAAGATATGGCTTTATCTATGTAGACCTAGATGATGAAGGAAATGGAACACTTAAGAGAAGCAAGAAAAAATCATTTGATTGGTACAAAAAAGTGATAGCTTCTAATGGTGAAGATTTAGACTAAATAGGAGTAAATAATGGAATCTTTAAAATTTAACAATTTTGATATTAAAGCGGTTAATACAGGGGTATCAATAGTAAAAATTGATAATGAAGAGGTTCTTAGAGTTGTTAAAAGTGAAAAAATAAATAAATTCGATGAAAATACCATTGCTAAAATTACGAATATAAATATGAGAAATGGTGAAATTAGGCTTAAGATGTTGTCAAAACTACTAGAAAATGCACCTGACTTTGCAAGAGGCTTTATAGGAATAGCTTTTAGAGTAAATGAACAAAGCTCAAAATTCGAATCGTTTTATCTAAGACCTACTAACGGTAGGCATCCAGATAAGCTTAGAAGGTCACATGGATGCCAATACTTTTCCTATCCTGGTTATACATTTGAATATTTCAGAGAGTTCAATATTCCAAACACTGAAGCTGAAGCGGATATAGGATTAAATGAATGGATAGATTTAAAAGCAGTTATATATGGTGAAAAAGCGTCATTTTTTGTAAATGATTTTTCAAAACCAGTACTAGAAATAAAAAATTTGATTCACGGAGCTAAAGCTTCAGGAAACTTAGGATTATTTGTAGATATTGGAACAGAAGGCTTCTTTAAGGATATAGAAATAAAAAAATACAATTAGTATAAATAATCATCACACATTTAACATTTAAATTAATCATTACCTCCACTGATTTAAGGGTGGAGGTTTTAATTGTTATTTAAAAATGTAAAATACTAATAAGAATAAAGAAAGGAATCCTATATGTAATGGAAAAAATAAGCAGAAAAGATTGGGCTGCCTTGTTTATAGCTCTCTTTCACACCACTCCCATAGCTATAAACCAGTTTGCTCCAAACATTATTGATGGCCTAGGCATTCCTATAAGCATCACCGAGCTTATCCTCAGCTTGAATGCCATTACAGGCACTATTTTTTTGTTGCTTTCAGGAAATATCAACGAAAAATTCGGCATGAGAAAGACAACCATCTTCGGTCTTAGTCTTGTTATTCTAAGCGGGCTTATCCCTTTATGCTTTAGAAACGAACTAGGTATTATTTTAAACAGGTTAATTCTAGGAACTGGCATAGGCATCTACGGGGCGAACTCATCCACCTACATAAGCATCTTTAATTCGGGAAATAAAAAAGCTAAGTTACTAGGCTTTAGGAATGCTTTTGAGATGATTGGACTTATCCTTGCGATTTTCCTAGCAGGATCTTTGGGCAAAAATGATTTTTATAATTCATTTGCGGTCTATGTAATAGCCCTCCTTCCTCTCATATTTTTTGTAGCTACCATACCCGAGGTCAAGTTTGATAGCTCAGAGAGCGATGAAAAATTTAAGGCAAATAGGTTTGTAAAGTATTATGCTGCCATATCCTTCATTGTCATCATGTCTACAAGTGCTATGAACTTAAGATTTCCCACTGTGCTTGCAAAAAACGGAATAATCGGCGAGTCAATCAGCCTTTATACAATGATTATCATGTTTGTTGGTATGATTGGTGGATTTTCCTTTGGTAAGGTGTATGAAATTTTTAAAAACCATACATTAAAAGTTGCGATCTTGATGGTAATTATAGGCAGTATTCTAATTTCAATTACTGACGAGTCTGTCAGCCTCTTGGTTATTGGTGTTGGCCTAGCCACATTTTTCCAATCAATAGTTATATCTTACTTGGTTGGAGACCTGGAAAACCAAATGATAAGCAAACATATTGCCAAGGCAACTGGAATAATATTCGCATCTAATAACATAGGTACGCTCGTTTCCCCTCTTGTCTTGTTGGCGCTTAAAAATATCACCGGTTTTACAAACTTAACTGGGGTCTTCATTGGCATTGCTGCAATTTTGACCTTGTTCTTACTGTATGAAGTTTTTTTCTTAAAGAGTGATATAAATAAGATTTGAAATTTTTGCTAGACATAAAGGCCTTATATAAAGTTGATGGATTGTGAAAATCAGCTCCTTTAAAAGACCTATAGTCTAAGTCTTGATCAACCCCTTGATTTTTGTGGCTAATAAGAAGTGGAAAGTTGGAATTTTATGAATGAAAACAAAAAGGACCTCTATCCTGATTTGGGTCTTGAGGATATTATTAAAATCTTAAGAAAAAAAGACGAGAGCTGTTTGGCTTGCGCAAATTATTCTACAGGTGAGGTGAGGGTTGTTTCTGACCTTGCCTACAAGGATGACGGAGATTTTTACCATAACTTTGATATATATTATGGAAATTCTACCGGCAAAATCCTTCCTACTGTGGTTAATGTCCATGGTGGTGGCCTTGTTTATGGGACTAAGGAAATTTGCAAACAGGCTTGTGTTTGTCTGGCAAAACTTGGGTTTAATGTCGCTAATGTCAACTACAGGCTCTTGCCAAATGTCACTTTCAAAGACCAAATAAGGGATGTGGTTGATGGACTTACTTATCTTGTGGAAAATGCTAGCAAGTTAGGTCTTTATACCGAAGATTTTTTTCTTATGTCGGATTCTGCTGGTTCTTTTCTGACACTGGCTGCCTACGCCCTAATGAAAGATGAGAACTTCAGGAAAATCTTTTGCATCCCTGCCAAAAACATAAATATCTCAGCTATGGGTTTTATTTCTCCCATGACTGGACTTATGAAAACAGGATCCCTTGCTCTAATCAACGAACCTACTAGACGTAGTCTCAGTGATGAAGAAATTCCTTTTACAGATGACATCCTAAGAGCCCTAAAGCATACCACCTTGCCAAAAACTATAATCGCAACTAGCGAAGAAGATTTTATCAGGTCCCAGGCGCTCGCCCTAAAAAAAATCCTAGACGCAAAAAATATAAAAAATAAATTCCTAGATTTTAAGAAAAACGACTCCTATCCCCTAGGTCACAGCTTTGCCTTCTCCCACCCAAACCTTGACGAAAGCGAGCAAGTCTTTGAGGAAATGAGTAGATTTTTCAAAAACTTTTAAGAGGCACAAGCCTCTTTTTTTATAAAAATTATTTTTGGAGGGGTGAAAATAAATTAAAAATATGAACGAATAGCATTTATGGCTAATATTATTTCTATAAATAGAAAGCTAGAATTTCAGGATTTTAAGAGGTCAGACTTGGCAAGATGTCTAGGGTTTACTCCGACCTTAATCTTCCAATTTTAATTATAGTTGGCGGCTGGGAATCATGTGGCAGGGACTTTGTGATAAAGGACATCGCCCCCCCCAACTTTGCAGCTAAGGACTTTGATATAACGTTGCCTGGCAAGGACGATCAAAAGGCTAGAATTAAGGACCTTAAAGATTCTTTTAAAAAAGATTTTTATATAGACGGCCTTGATTAGGGCTAATAAAAACACTACGAGACCAATGAAAAACATTTCAAAAAATTTCTAAAAGCCCCAGATTTCCCTTATGAGCCTTGAGATATACAACTCCAACGATATAAAAGCCGCCTCTAAGGAAGCCTTAGATATCACAACAGACAGACTAAACCAGGACCTAAAAAGAGTAATTTAAAAAAAATAAAATGAAAATACCGAAAGGACCTATGTTAAAAAAATCAATCCTCAAATGTTCGGGCCTTTTAAATGAAATTTCTGAAGAAGACTACAAAAGAAAGTACCTTAAAACGAAATAACTTTTGTTTAAATACTAAATTATTATTGCTAAAACAATTTCATTTAACAATTTATATAATTGTAAAATGATTTAAAAGACGATATTAAATTAAACTATAATAGAAAAAGCGCCATCAAACCCAATTTATTAGTAGGCTTGTTGACGCTCTTCTTTGTCTTTTAAAAAAATATTAATTTTTTCTTATTTGAAAAATCGATTATTGATTTTTTATTTCATATCACTAATGCTTAAGCCAAATTTTAATCTAACTAAATCTCCATTTAGAAAAATACAAGTTCTATATATTCCATATTTAGATAACCATTTACTTCTTTCAGTCTGGGATATATAAAATATTCTTATAAAATTAATCAATATGCTATGATTATAAAATATTTAAATCATTCATAGTCCTTTATATCTTAAATTTTCTATAAATCTTAGCTATTTTTTATGGTTAAAAAATTAGATTTAATAATATTTGTAGTTCATCCTACATTATGCCTAACAAAGCCATTACTGCCGAAAATATGAATATTGCAAGGAGAAGCTTGTTAGCAGACCATTTTTTATTTCTAACCAAATAATATGATATCAATGTTAATATTAATGGTAAAAATTTTGGCATTACCTTGTCAAAAACATCTTGAAGTTTTACAACCATTTCTCCTGAAACAAATTCTAAAGCAAGTGGTGCTTTTACAGTTGTAGATGCTACAGCACCAATTACTATTAATCCTACGATTGACAAGAAAGTTGTAACCATATTTTTAATTTTAGTGTCGCTAATAATATTAACAGCATCAAGTCCTAGGTCATATCCTTTAATAAATAAGAAATATTTTAAAGGAATCACAATCATTAGCCATAAAGCTAGAAATACTAATGGCCCAATAAAAGAACCTTCTTGACTTAAACCAATTCCTATACTTAACAATATAGGGTTTATAGTTCCAACAAGTAGAGAATCACCTATACCCGCTAACGGTCCCATTAATGAATTCTTTAAATTTATCATGAGGCTTGGATCATCATTTTCCTTATCTAAATAATAATCTTCCTCTAAAGCTAATGATATACCAGGTACTATTGACCCAATTTGTGGTTCAGTATTAAAGAAAACAAGATTTCTTTTCAAGGCTTCAGATAAACCTTCTTTGTCATCTTTATATATTTTTTCCAAAGGATCTGCTAGTGTATGTGCGTAAGCAAGACCTTGCATCCTTTCATAGTTTTGAGCACAATGATGGAAAAACATCCATGTCCAGGCTGCTTTAGAAACATCTTTTTTTGATAAAATTTTTTCATTCTTCATAGTTATAATCCTCAGGTATTTCTTCTTCAACATTAGGTGACAAAATAACTTCTTTTCCATTATTCTCATAAATAGATTTTACATATAATGCAGATATTGCTATAGCAATAACTAATACAGTTGTTGTTGTCATTTCAAATGATGACATAATGGCCCAACCAAACACAAATAGTAATACTTGCCATTTTTGGTTGATAACTTGATTTAATAAAATAGCAAATCCTAAAGCTGGCAAAAGAGAACCAGCTACACCTAAAACTTTAGTTAAACTTTCAGGCATTGCTGCAATGATATCTTGAGCAAATTCAGATCCAAAATATAAAGTACATGTTACTATTCCAAATCTTTCTACAAAAGGTATTAATGTTCCACAAATATTTGATATTTTTATTTGTCTAGTGTCAGCATTTAAGGCATATTTATCAGCTCTATGTACCCAAAATGAATTTAGAGTCATTGATAAATTATGAAAAAGTACACCTATAGCTCCTAATGTTACGGCAAATGCCACGGCAGTATTTGTATCGCCTCCAGAAATTAATGCTAGTGGGATACCAACATATGCTGCTAAATTCAAATCTGATGGTAGAGCACCTCCTGGTACAATCTGACCTATGAATATTGCTTGAACAGCAACACCACACAACACTCCACCTTTAACATCTCCTAATATCAATCCTACTATGAGACCAGCTACAAGTGGTCTTCCTATACCATAAAATCCACCTGTTGTTCCAAATAACCATGGAACTTGATTTCTTCCTAGGTATGCAAAAATACCTATCAAAGCTGCTTGCAATAAAGTCATATAAATCTCCTAAAACTCCAATCCTTCTTTCTTGCTTCCAACAACCATCTGATAATAAAAACTAACACCCAGTTTTTGAATATCACTCAATATTTTTTTATCTTCTTCGGTAAGATAAACTGTTTTTGTGATTAATTCGCTAGATTCCTTGTTACTCACATTTGCAATATTTATTTCTTTTATCTTATCTGCATAGTCACTTAAATATTTCAAACTTTGAACCCTTGTAAAAATTACCATAACAGATTGATTAGGATATGCATCCTGTTCATCAAGTCTCTCTTTAAACCTATTTATATCTATAATTGATAATTTCACCCCCTCTGGGCAAGCCATCTTTATTATCTTTTTTTGAACATCATTTCTTACAATTTCATCATCTACTATAACCACTCTATCAATATGTAAATTTGGGATCCATGATACAGCAACCTGTCCGTGTAGACCCCTGCTATCTATTCTAACATTTTTAATATCCATATTTATTCCTTTTTTCTTCCTAAACTAATATAATCTTCAGGGTTTTTAGATCCAGCTTCAATGCATTCTTTTTTATTAACTTTCCAATTATCTAAAATTTTCAATTCTCCTTCTAATAGAGGATCATCGGTTTCTAGCATTTTTTCATAAAGCTTTTGCCTAAACTCATCAATTATCAACTGGTAACCATCACTATCAATGAGATTGTTGTTTTCATATTTATCGTAATACAAATCATAGAATTGTTCTTCATCTTTTTCCAACTCAAGCAATCCATTCTCTAACAAAAATTCTTTAGCTGGCGAATTATCAATATTCGAAAAATTTATTCTATTATAACTTTTATCAAAATATCTGATATATTTATACCTTTCACTCCTTATACTCCTGCATGGTTCATATGAAGTGTGGAAATTGTTTTCAGAATAAACATTTTCGTTTATTACTATTTGATCTATATCACTATTTTTTTCTAATAAATCTATAAAACTTTTTCCTTGCAAATATTCTGGCTTTTCTATTTCCAAAAAATCACATATAGTCGGAAATATATCTAGTTGTGATATCAATCCATCAAACGTCTTTCCCTTGTTTTCATTTGATGGAGTATGTATTGCTAGCATAACACCTACTCCAGAATCTTTTAATGAGCACTTTGAAAATGGATAAGCTATGCCATGATCTGTTGTTATGAAAATTAAACTATTCTCAAAATATCCCATTTCTTTTAAAACATTTAAAACACCTCCTATTGTTTCATCAGTCATTTTTAAACTTGTTTTATATTTAGCAAAATCTTCTCTGTTGCTAGGATTGTTTACAATATTATCTGGTGGTACAGATTCATTGACCACAAATTCTTTATCAATAAAGGATGGGTATTTTCTATGAGTTCCATGTAGTCCAAAAGATACAAATAACGGTTTTTCATCACTATAATCTCTTAACCAATCACATAAAATCTTAGAATTTTCCTTATCCCAAATTAACAAATCCTCTTCACTGTATTTACTAGAATCAGATGTTAAATCATAGACATATCCTAGATTTTTATAGGCTTTACTATGATCAGTGTAATACTCACATTCATGTTGAACTCCAGATAAGACTGTAATAAATCCATTATTCTTTAGAAATTGTGCCATATGTTTTGTATAATCAAGAACAAAACCTCTTTGAGCAAGTCCTAGCATTCCAACTTGATGGGGAAAACTACCAGTTAACAATCCCGCCCTACTTGGTGAACAAGTAGGGGCTACAGAAAAAGCTTTTTGAAAAGTAAGTGAATCTCTAAAAAAATTAGTTAAATTGTTTGATGATACATTATATCCATACGGATTTATTATCCTGCCTGTATCGTGAGTATGGATGTAAAAGACATTCTTTATCTTTCTCATTTTTTTATTTAACCCTCTATAAATACTGGACTAACAAATGCAACCGCACCATTCTTTTGAAAAACTTTTATCCTAATACTTTTAGCTCCGATTGTAGATATTTTTCTATTAAATTTGCAAGTATACGCTTCTTCAGGAACCGCTTGATAAATTTTGAATTTATATGAATTGTGCCACCAAGAATCATTTCTATAAAAACTACTCAAAGAGTATCTATCCATCAATAATTTCTTTACTGCTTCTTCATCATTTTCAATCACTGATCCGGTCAACAACTCTTTATATTTATAAACATATTCATTACCAAAAACATAAACCCTCAACTCATCCTCCAAGCTACCAAATAGTTCCAGGGTAAATGCTTCATTTTTAACATCAGAACTAGCCATCCATTTACCAGAATCCGTACTTTTTCTAGTTGTCAATTCACAACGAAGTTCCTTATCATCCTGACTGATTATTTTTTGACCAAAGCTATTCCAATTTTTCTCAACATCCAATATTTTACCAGTAGTCTTTAGTGTGACATCCCATTTTTTTGAAGTTAAATCCTTGAATATTCTAATATCCGGTCCCCAACCAAATTCAATTTTTGTCTTCATTTTAAATTCTTTCGGCAAGACTTTATTTTCCCACTTGCCAGAATTATAATAAGCATATTCAAGAACTTCGTCCTTAAGAACTTCAATCCTGTCTATAGCATAGTCACCAATTACACTAACTTCCAAGTTAGAATTCGAAGATGCTTTTACTGTAGAGCCTATAATATGATTATCTAAATAGCAATCAATATCCATCCTTCCTTTTGAAAGACCATAAACTCTGCCATTAAGCAAACCCTCCCATATAGCTTCTTTTGAATTATCTCTAGCAAGCACACACATGTTACCGTTTTCATATTGTCCTGAAAATTTATGATTGTCTCCAGAGCATATGCATCCTATTTTAATACCTTTTAACAATCCTGATTTATAAGAGGTATTCTCTACCCTAGGTCCCATGTGTATATGCCTAGCCATAGGCATTTCTGTAAAGTCTGTCTCACTAGAGCCATGTGATGAAAAAATTTCAGCAAAAGGTGATATAGCCTCATCATGTGTTGACCAATTCTTGCCTCTATTACCTAATTTATAGGCGATATGATGGGGTATTGCTATAAATTTTCCAACTTCATAATAATCCTTTAAATTATTATATCTATGAGGATGATACATATTATAGTCATTATCAACGAAGAATAAATTATGATCTCCATCTTCTCCGCTACCTTGCCATTCATATCCCATAAACATTGGATACCCTAAGTTATTCTGTTCTATGGTTTTTTTTCTTATAATTTCCCAGTCATTTTCTATTATTTTCTCATCCAACAAATCTTCCAGAGAAAAACCATTATGATTTTTACTCATTCCGAAAGGATAATAGGCAATTGGCCAAAAATCATAAACTTCTTTTATGAACTCAATATGTTCATCTATTTCTTTCATTTGATTACTATGAAGGTTATCATGCATAGATCCCCATAGCTTTTTGAGTTTACTTTTCACGGATACGCTCACTTTCATTATTGATTATTTTTGTTCTTTTTCTTATTTTATTTTATTATAATTTACGATTATAATTTTGTCAACAATAAATTTATTATTAAAAAACAGTCATAAGATTACAAAAATCCCATGACTGTTTATAATTATCAATTATTTATAGTTTTATTATAAATTTTCTTATTTATAATACTTAATTTCCTTGCAAATTGCCTCATTAGTGTGTTATCTATTTGATCATCTGTTATTATCGTAGATATATCTTTGGTTTTATAAAATGATGAGAAGTCAACAACATTAAATTTATTATGATCTGCAATTATATATTTATTTGTAGAGTTGTCTAATACTTTGGAATACAGTATTGATGCCTCCAAGGACGATGTATATACGTTTTCGATATCAATTCCATTAACACCTATAAAACATTTATTAAACCTCATATCCGAAACAACTTTTTCTGACAATGGACCTATATAGCTTCTTGTTTCACGCCTATATGTACCACCTATACAAATCAATTTAATATTTTTATAATTCGATAAAACATCTAATATAATTTGAGAATTAGTAATCACTGTGATTTCTTTTTCATGAATATGCTCAGTTATAAAATATGATGTTGCTCCAGCACCCAAGAAAACTATATCTTTATCTTCGATAGCTTTGGATGCCAATTCGGCAATTTCTTTTTTTAAACTAACATTTTGAGCCATCTTATTCTGATAATTTTCATTTTTATCAAAAAATTTTTTTAAAGACTTTGCACCACCATGTACTTTTTTCAATAAATTTTTATTTTCTAAATCAGTTAAATCTCTTCTTAGTGTAACTTCTGATACTCCCACAAGTTTTGATAAGTCAGTAACTGATGCATAACCACTTTCATCAACTTTTGCTAATATACGATCAAATCTTTCTTCCCTTATCAATGCTTCCTCCAGTATTGCTTCTTAGAATTAGATATAATATAGAGTGTAAATCTTCAATTATTAAATTAATAATATTTTTAAATGGACATATACTGCTGTCTTTATCAATATAGATTGAGCCTCTTAAACGCTTGCATCCTCCCATGCAAATCTCATAAAACTTACAATCACTGCACAAACTTATTTCTCTATATGTATTATTGTATTCTAAAAAGATTCTTATCTTTTCCTCATCCATTTCTACCAAGGGTTGTTCAAAAATATTCCCTATTTTAAATTCATCTAAAGCATAAAAATCACAAGGATAAACTGACCCATCCGTTTCAACAACATAAGAAATCCTGCATCTTCCATCCATACCACAAGCAGTAATATTACCAGCAACTAGCAAATTAATTATATCATCTATTAATTTTATAGAAATATAATTTCCATTAATTAATTCTTCCTTCCAAAACTCATATATTGTTTTATAAAAATTATATAGATTTCTTTGATATATTATATTTTCATTTCTATAGTCAAGAGAATTAATAAAAGGAATAAACTGTATATATTTTATGTTTTCTTTTTTTATAAAGTTAACAACTCTATCAGGATTATTTATTAAGCTTTCAGTTAATACAGACAAAATATTATATTCAACTTTGTGTTTTTCCAAAATCAATTTGGATTTCATAACTCTGTCAAAAGTTGGTCTGCCCGATAAATCAACCCTATACTTATCATGCACTTCTCTGTTTGCATCGATTGAAAGCCCTACAAGAAAATTTTCCCTCAAAAAAAGTTCACACCAATCATCATTTATTGTTAATCCATTCGTCTGTATAGAATAATTCACTTGATGTGAACCTTTGTATTTATTTACACCCTTAATAAAATCTTCAAAAAATTTTAATTGTGCAATAGTGGGTTCACCTCCTTGAAAAATAAGGTTTACATTAGACTCTTCTCTAAGACCTGAAAATATATTCTTAGTCATAGTAATAATGTTTTTATATGAGATTTTCAAAGGCTTATCTTGTCTAAAGGATGAAACTTCCTTATAAAAACAATAATTACAATTTAAATTACAAGATGATGATGCCGGCTTAATCAATACAGATATGCTATCCAAATTTTCCTCCAAAAACATCTCCAATTTTACAATTCTTGTCTACTTTTATCTTTGTTTCTATCTTTAACATTTTGCTAATTTTTCGCAAAAGGGATCCTGAGATTCCATTCTCAATACTCATAGAAAATTATCAGCTATCAGAAGTCCCTAGTTGAAAACAAAATTTTATTTACATAGGGTAAAAACAAAATATATATCAAAACACTATTCAAATTTCGTTGATTATATCTTACGATACATCTATAAATTGTTCAAAGTTTTAATTATTTAAAGAAATCATTTGTTAATTATTATAATTAAACCGAAGATGGTTTTTATATAAGATTTATAAAATGAATTTATGTAATTAAATCATAACAAACACTCATTTGTAATATGATTCTAATAAAAACTACCAGCTTATCTGGTAGTTTTCACAATGCACATAATATACTAATACAGGCACACCACTATTGGTGCTGTCGAGCATTCCACTTCTTTCACCATTTTACCAACTACTGTTTTTGAATTTTTCATTTGTTTTTATTTACTATCCATCTCGCAAATGGCTCACAGCATCTTCTATACTAATTTAATCTATGTAAATACCATATTTTAATTAAGTTTTGACATATTCTTTTATTTTCTCGACCCATTTAAGTAAATAAGAAAAAATACCCCATCTTGGATGGGGATAAAAATATAGCTTATCTAGGATAAGAATTAACCTATTCTTCCTCTTCAGGAAGTTTGTCTATATATTTTCTTTTTAGTTTGAGTGATGATGGACAGACTGCTATGCCTCCTTCACCTGTTTCACGAAGTCTTTCTGGGAGGCTGTCGCCTACTCTTTTCATCGCTTCTACTGCTTCATCGAAGGTGACAAACATTTCTACTCCTGCCATTGCCATGTCGGCACTTGCTAGGGCGTTCATGATGCCGTTTGCATTTCTAAGGTTGCAAGGGAACTCTACCATGCCACCAATTGGGTCGCAGATTAGACCCATGATGTTTAGGAGAGCTGCTGTTGCAGCATTTTCTTGGATGTCTACATCATAACCTCTAAGATAGCATACTGCTGCGGCTGCCATAGCTGCGGCTGATCCTGTTTCTGCCTGACATCCTCCTTCTGCTCCTGCGAAGGTTGCATTATCAAATATGACCTGGCCAATTTGAGTGGATATCAATAGGGCTTCGCACAGACTCCTGTCGTCGCAATTATATTTGTGTTTCATGGTCATGAGGGTGGCTGGGATAATGCCTGCTGATCCTGCAGTTGGTGCTGCTACTATCCTACCCATGGCTGCATTTACTTCTGATGTTGAGAATGCCATTGCCATGGCTGTTGATGCAACCTCTCCTAATACCGCTTCGCCTTTGAGGTAGTAGTCATGCATTTTCTTTGCATTGCCTCCTGTCATGCCGGTGACGCTTCTTACGTCTTCTGCAAGAGCTTTTTCGGACGAGGCTTTCATAACGTCTAAAGTTTTTTGAAGTCTTTGAAAGATTTCTTCTTCACTTTTGCCTGTATTTTCTATTTCATCTTTTATGGCTAGTTGCCAAAGGTTAAGATTTTCTTCCTTGCATCTTTCCTTTAATAATTTCATTGTAGTAAGCATATCTAATCCTATCCTATATATTTCAAGAAGGTGAAGTCTTTTCCTTCCCTGATTTTTTCAAGGACGCCTTCTTTTAGTGGTTCATCTAACTCACAAACTAGCATTACATTGTCGCCATCTTTGATTGTTTTCATCATATGGATGTTGTAGCCATATTCAAATAGAACCCCTGACACGTGGGCTATTACACCCTTTTGTTCGCCATAGGCCATAAAGAGAGTTGGTTTATTGGCATAGTATTCGATTGCATTGCCATTTACTTTTGTAATTACAATCGCACCCCCACCTATAGATGAGCCTTGAACTTCAAGTGGTGTTCTATCTGCGTACTTAAAGACTATCTTCACTGTGTTTGGGTGCACATCGCCAAGGTCAGTTTCAAAAAATTCGTATTTTATTCCCGCCTTGTCTGCATAGTCAAAGGAATTTATTATCCTATCATCATCTGGTTCAAATCCTAAAACTCCACCAACCAAAGCCCTATTGGTGCCATGACCCTTATAGGTTTTGGCAAAAGATCCGTGGAGGTAGAAATCAACTTCATTAAAATTTCTATCAACCATTCTTCTTGCTATATTACCAATTTTGCAAGCTCCTGCTGTATGCGAGCTTGATGGTCCGACCATAATCGGTCCCATTATATCAAATATTGAAGAATTTACTGCCATAATATCTCCTTTTAAAATTATAAAGGGGCTGTTAACCCTATTAACTTCCATTAATATTTCGTTAACATCCCCTAATATTGCAAAATTTTACGTCTTATTTAACTGGGTCTGCTGTCCAGTTTTTATCTCCTAATATATTTCTATGATAGAACTTATCTACCGCTACCGCTAAAGCTGTATCACCTGAGATGTTTGCAGCTGTACCAAATGAATCTTGGGTTAGGTATAGGGAAATTGCAAGAGAAGCCATGGCTGACTCTGGGCTAATACCTACGATTGGTAGGAATGGAAGAGCTGACATGATTGCTCCACCTGGTGCACCTGGTGCTGCTACCATTGCTATACCTAGGATAGCTATAAGTTGGATCATAAGACCATATGAGTGATTCATATTATACATTGTTAAGATAGTAAATACGCAAGCAGTTATTGTAATCATAGAGCCTGGCATATGAACTGTAGCTCCTAGTGGGATTACAAAATCTCTGATTGGTTGAGATACTCCGTTTGCCTCAGCGCACTCTAAGTTTACAGGAATTGTTGCTGCGGAAGATTGGGTACCAACTGCTGTGAAATATCCTCTAAGTTCATTTTTAATCATAGCAAATGGGTTTTTACCTGAATAAGCTCCTGATATCACAAACATAATTGTAATATAAATTAAGTGGAGGGCTATGATGCAGATAAAGATTTTCCAGAAGATAGAAAGTACTGCAAATACAGAACCTGTGAAGGCCATCTTAGCAAAATTACCCATGATAAAGAATGGCAAGACTGGAACTATAGCTACTGCTAATACTTGGGTGATGATTTTGTTAAATTCATCAACTACTCCATATAGATAAGCTCCTGATCCTTTTTTTCTCAACCATGATATACAAATTCCTAACATAAAGGCGAAGATGATACCACTTGTAACTGTAAAGAATGGTGCTATATCTACGGTGAAATATGGGTCAAGTTTAATTTCATCTGCAGCTTGGATTGCTGCTACTTGGCTATCGTTGATAAAGCTTGGGAAGATTGCTCTTGCCATAAAATATGATGCAGAACCTGCAACAAGTGTAGAGCAATAAGCTATAGCTACTGTAATACCTAATAGCTTGCCAGCACCTTCACCAAGGTCTGCTATACCCTTAGTAACGAAGGCTAGGATCATAAGTGGGATTATGAAACCTAAGAAGTTACCAAAGATAGATGAAAATGTCACAAAAATTCTTACGATTGATTCTGGTAAATATGTACCGATTAAAATACCTAAGATAATACCACAAATCATTTTTGGAATTAAACCAATTTTTTTCATTTTATTCTCCTTGTTTATAAAGCAACGTGTAAACCTTTGCAATTTGACAGAAAAATATTAAAAATGACCATGCTTTAGAATTTTAGCCCTCAATTCTAAAATAAAAATGATTTATAAATTTGGTTATGCCTGAGAAAACCAATCTTTTTCTATCAACTTAAATTATATATGAAAAAGGCGATTATGTCAATATTCCTATTAGTTTGTTATAAAAACTCTCTTTCCCTATCATTCTAAATATACATAAAAACATCATCGCAAAGCACCTAAATTCACTTGCTTTGTATGGGTTTTAAGATAAACTTTTTTCTAATCTTATCCACTAAGATTGGCGTCAAGTTTCTGAATACCTTTTCCTAGTTTGATTAAAATCCTTAGCTCCTCCAAGATTCATCAATTATAGGCTATAAAAGTAAATCCTATTTTTTCTAATACAACCTATCTTAGGCCTACTTTTGGCTTTGATTTTTTTCTATCATTTTTTAATTATTAATTATGTATATAAAAAGCCAAGAGCTTTAAATGCGATTGTCATTTTCAAGACATCTTGGCGCCTTCCTAATTAATAGACGTTTCGTCCCTTATAAAAGTTTTCTCATATGGATTTCTGGCTTGGAGGATGTAGCGTTCAGAGCCGGCTAGGGCTTCTTGCTTTAGGTTGTTTATCTCTCCTTTTACCCTCCTATCAATAATCAAACCCAGATCGGTTGTGGGAAATTCTGTCATCATAGAAAGGTCTCCGTCGCTGTCACCACCTACTAAGATTGGACCATAGTTTGCCTCATTCTGGATGAGCTTCCTGATAGTTACTGACTTGCCTTCCTTTTGGGTCATAGGATAAGCTTTGTCAAGCTCTGGTATGACTTTTCCTCTCTTATCCTTTGTCAGCCTTAGTCCGAGCACTTTCTCCTTAGGAAAATTATAAGAATTTCCAGTTGCAAAGGCCCTTACTATATCTATAAATGAGGCTGATACCACATAAACATCGATCCCTTCTTGTTCTAGGGTATGGTAGAGGTCTACCATTTCTGGGATGTTGCCCAGACCTACAAAATAAGAGACAGCTACCCTACCTGCTTGGGTTTCTATATTTGGCGAAATGAATTTTTCCCTTCTTACTTCCTCATTTTTCATAAAAGCAAAGGCTTCTTCACAAAATTTTTCGATTTCCTCTGGCTCATAATGAGTAAAAAGAAAGGCCATCCAGCAATAAGAATCTTCAGCTTCTTTGTCGTGATCTGCTGCCTTGTAGCGAAAAATCATCTTGGCTACAAATTCCTTGTAGGCGTTGGTTTCTTTGATCATTTCAAAAGGCACATCTCCCCCTAGCCTGTCGCTAGTTCCATAAAGCTTCTTATAGACATCGTAAATATCTGCAGAAATCTTATCTATATTTACCCTCTCTCCTTCTAAATTCCTATAGGGATCACGAAAATCTGACCTGTCTACATGTACCCTTATAATCTCATAAAGCTCTTCAGGATTTATTTTGAAAGCGAGATTTGTAATTAGGTAGTATAGGGTTGCCTCTTCGACATCGCCTATTATAGAAGTGTTATCCCAATCAAAAACTGCAAAGGGCTTTTTTTCTGGAGTATAGGATGGATTGTCCTTGCCATGATTAGCTATTAACTTGTTTATAGAGTCAAAGGCCCTGTCGTTCCAAGAGCCTCTTTGTATATATTCTTTCATTTAAACCATCTTTTCTGGATCAACTATCTTTAGAAAAGTTTCATCTGTCACAAAACCTAGTTCTGCATTCGCTTCTCTAAGGCTTATGCCCTTTGAGTGGGCGTATTTGGCGAGTTCACTTGCCTTGTCATAGCCGATATGTGGCGATAAGGCTGTCACTAGCATAAGGGATTTTTCAAGATTTTCCTTAATTTTTTCCTCATTTGCCACAAGGCCTCTAACGAGGTGGATATTGAAGGAATGAAGTCCCTTTGATAAAATCTTTACAGAATCCACCATCTTATAGGTTATAAATGGCATATAGGCATTTAGTTCTAGTTGGCCAAGGGAATTTGCCAAACTTATAGCCACGTCATTTGCCATCACTTCTAGGCAAATCATGGTTAGCATTTCTACCTGGGTTGGGTTTACCTTGCCCGGCATTATAGACGAGCCCGGTTCGTTTGAAGGAATTATTAACTCGCCAATACCTGTCCTTGGGCCCGATGATAAAAATCTAATATCTTCAGCAATTTTCAATAGGTCTGAGGCTAAAATTTTTATAGCTCCATGGGCCTTGGCCATGCCATGTTTGCTTGATAATTGCAAAAATTTATTCAAGTCAGCCCTTAAGTTTAAGCCAGTTAGGTCGGATAGGGTTTCTGCCATCTTTGTATCATAACCTTTTTTTGTATTTAAGCCGGTACCAACAGCTGTGCCCCCGATTGCCAAAAATTCCAGGGCCTTGGCACTTTCTCTAATATAAGCTCCGTCTCTTTTTATAAGGTCAGCGTAAGTTTTTATTTCATCTGACAAACTAAGAGGGGTTGCATCTTGGAGGTGGGTCCTGCCGGTTTTAATTATACCCTTAAAGTCTTCTGCCCTCTTGTAAAATTCTTCGGCAAGGCCATCCACTTCTGGAAGTAGTTCTTCTTTTATAAGTCTAAGGCTTGTGATGTGCATAGCTGTAGGAAAGACATCATTGGTTGACTGACTCATATTGACATGGTCATTAGGATGGATTAGATTTTCACCCAAAGTCTCATTTGCCAAATGGGCTATTACCTCATTTACATTCATATTGGTCTGAGTGCCTGAGCCTGTTTGGTAGACTGTAAGTGGAAATTGGTCCTCAAAGCTTTCATTCAAGACCTTATCACAAGCTGCGACAATGGCGTCTTTATAAGAATCTTTTAGCTTTCCCTGGGAATTATTTACAAGAGCTGCCGCTTTTTTTACTAGGATAAGGGATTTGATTTGATCAAAGGGCATCCTTGCCACTCCTTGGGGGAAATTTTCGTAGGAACGTTGGGTTTGAGCACCCCAAAGCTTGTCATTTCCTACCCTGATTTCTCCCATGGAATCTTTTTCAATCCTGTAATCCATCAATCTTTCTCCATGTGTTCTTCATCTAAAATACCCGGTTGGGTCATCTTTCTATAGTCTAAAATCTTGTCAACTTCTTCGCTTGTCATTAGCCCTCTTTCAAGAATTAACTCTCTGATTGGCCTTGCTTCCCTCATAGATTGTTTGGCAATAGATGATGCCATGTCGTAACCTATGTGTGGGGCGAAGGCTGTAATGATTCCAACAGAATTTTCTACCTTAGCCCTTAATTTTTCCTTGTTGGCTGTGATGCCTTCTATACAATTTACAGTTAAGGTTTGAATAGCTCCCCTTAGGGTAGTTATGGACTGAATTAGGGCGTAAAAAATGATTGGCTCAAAGGCGTTTAGCTCTAGTTGTCCCGCCTCAACTGCCATAGTAACTGTTAGGTCATTACCTACAACCAAAAAGGCAACCTGGTTTACAACTTCTGGTATAACTGGGTTTACCTTGCCTGGCATGATTGATGATCCTGCCTGTTTGGCTGGAAGTTTGAAGTCAGAAATTCCTGTGGTTGGGCCTGAAGATAAGAGTCTTAGGTCATTTGCCACTTTTGAAAGGCTAGCTGCAAAAGTTTTTAGGACTGAAGATGCAAATAAAAACCCATCTAGGTTTTGGGTTGAGTCAATCAAGTCCTCTGCCTGCCTTAAATCTAGTCCTGTGATTTCTCTTAGAATCTTGTCAATATTTTCTACAAAATTATCATCTGCATTAAGGCCTGTGCCAACAGCTGTGCCCCCAAGATTGATTGAAGAAAGCTCTTCGATGGCTTTTTTAAACCTCATTAGCCCTCTTTCAACAACCCTTGAATAGGCCTTAAATTCCTGTCCAAGAGTGATTGGAACAGCATCTTGAAGCTGGGTTCTGCCCATTTTTACATAATCATCAAAGGCATTAGCCTTATCGTCTAAGGCCTTTATTAATTTTTCTGTATCCCTAGCAAGGTCTTCTATGTAGCGAATTATGGCGATTTTACCTGCTGTTGGTATGACATCGTTGGTTGACTGGCCAAGGTTTACGTGATCATTTGGATGGATATGTTCATAGTGGCCGAGACTTCCACCAAGAGCTACATTAGCAATATTTGCAATAACTTCATTGGCGTTCATATTAAAAGAAGTGCCAGCCCCACCTTGGATAGGATCAACTATAAAGTCTGCCAGGTATTTGCCAGCAAGGATTTCATCGCAAGCTGCCACAATAGCCGCACTCTTCCTATCCGAAAGGATGCCAACCTTGTTATTTTGGATGGCACAAGCCTTTTTTATTTCAACAATAGCTCTAATAAAATATGGGTCCATGGCCTTAGAAGTAATTTTAAAATTTTCATAAGCCCTATAAGCATTGGCTCCATAATAAGCGTCCTTTGGGATTTTGAGTTCTCCTAAAGAATCTCTTTCAATCCTATATTCTGTCATCGTTAACTCCTTTAAAAATTAAGTACCTACCCTAATTATAAACTAAGCAAACGATTTTTCCAAATATAAATTTATTTCTCCTATCAAGGTTACATCAAAAAAACAAGGCCCCTCAGGGCCTTAATTTCTATTTTCTTTTCTTGCTAGCAAAGAGGGCTGTTGAGCTTGCTCCTAGGGTTAGGATGGCTGCTATTGAAGATGCAACGCCTGTTTTTGCGTTTTTGGCTGGAGCTTTAGCCCCTGCTTTTGCTTCTTCTTTATTGTCTTTCTTTTTAGCTTCGCTTGTTGAGTCTGTCTTCTTAGCTTCCTTAGCCTTTTTGCTTGAAGTCTTTTCTTCTTTTTTCTCGCTTGCCTTTTCTCTAGCTTCGCTCTTTTGATCTACTTTTTCAGCCTTTGCTGGTGTTTTTTCGCTTTTTGCATAAACTATATCGCCGTTTTCAAAGTAGGTTCCATCAGCTAATTTTACAAGGACTATAGGTTTTATAAATTTCACATCTGCTGGTAGTTTTTTGATTTCTATTTCATAACCACCTGCTACTTCTTTAACAGTGTAGTCTTCCTTAGGTAGTTCTTGTTTATTATATTTTGGAGTTGATGAAGAAACTCCGTCCACCTTCATTGCCTTATAATCAGCTTCTGTAACATAGTTTAATTTTATAAACTTGCTGTCGCTTTCGCCTGCCTTCTTAAGACCCTTAAAGGTTGATTTAATCATAATTTTGTTTTTCTTAAGACCTGTGTAAGCTTTGTTGTTGTGAGGATTAGTATTTTCTCTCTTGCCTACAACTTTAAAATTAACTAGGGCCTTGTGGGTGTAATCTCTGAATAAACCTTTCTTCTTGCCATCTATTTTCTTGAAAGGAATCTTTTCCATTTCTTCAAGCTTAGCTTGGTCAATAGATTCATCAGCTAAAAGCTCTTTAGCTCTGGCTATTGATTTTTTGATTTCTGCCTTGGTTTGACCTTCATAGTCTATAGCTGGGTTATCAACTGATTTTTCGTCCATTGAATCCAAATATTTTTTAAGGTCTGCCTTGGCCTTAGCTACCTTTTCTTCAAAATCTTTTTTGCTTACATCTTCCTTATCTGCCATTGCTTCTTCAATAATGGCAATAGCATCGTCAACTTCCATTTTATCGCTTGCTGCTTCTTCTTTTGCTACAGCTTCATCAGCCTGACTTCTATTAATTTGTCCAGGCATAAAATTTATAGCCAACAAAAGGGCTAGAGCAAGACTTGCTTTACTTTTTACTTTCATTATTACCTCCGAAATTATATGAGCACCTGCAAAGCCACACATTTAAAACGCCAGCATGCAATGAGTTCTTACTTGTTTCAAACTAATTATAATAAAAATTCAAGGAGTTGTCAATAACGATTATCACTATCTTAGATAAAAAAGCTCCCCAATCAGGGAAGCTTAAAAATCTTTTTTACTTACTATAAGCTAATTTTCCATTCAAAAATGTTTTTTCTAAGTTCATATCATAGTCTAGAACTATGAAGTCTGCTGCATATCCTTCGTGAAGCTTGCCACAAATATTGTCGATGCCAACTGATTTTGCAGGAATTAGACTTGCCATTTGGATTGCCTCAAAAATATCTGCGATTTCCCAATCAACCACATTTTTAACAGCTTCTTTTAATTTAAGGATAGAACCTGCAAGAGAGCCACCTTCCTTTAATCTAGCAGTTCCACCTTCTACTCTTACTGGAAATTCACCCAACATATAGTCACCATCAGCCATACCTCCTGCACTCATACAGTCAGTAATTAGAGCAATCTTATCCCTACCCTTGGCGTTCATTAGGATATTAGCTGCATTTGGATTTACATGGTGACCATCACAAATAAGCTCTGAAATAGCGTCAGTTGACATAGCAGCACCAACCATACCAGGTTCTCTGTGGTGGAGACCACTCATACCATTGTAGGTATGGACAAAAATATTTGCACCAGCATCAACAGCAGCTACTGCTTGATCAAAACTTGCATCTGAATGACCAAGGGCAACTCTAACACCCATAGCGTTAGCTTTTTTGATGAAGTCAGAAGCTCCCTCTCTTTCAGGAGCGATAGCAATTTTATTTACCAATCCATCAGAAATCTCCTTCCATTCCTTTAAATAATCGATTTTTGGATCTGACATATAGGAAGGATTTTGAGCTCCCTTGTATTTCTCAGTGAAAAATGGACCTTCTAGGAAAATTCCCCTCACCTTGGCACCTTCCACATCCTTATATTCTGCTGCAACTCTTTTGAGGGCGGCATCTGTCTTTTCCTTGGAATCTGTAAGTGTAGTTGGCAAAAAGCTAGTAACACCACACTCCAAAAGTCCTTTTGAAATCACATTCAAAGCACCTTCTTCAGCATTCATTATATCCTTGCCAGCATAACCATGAATATGAGTGTCAACCAAGCCTGGAGCTACAATTTCTCCTAAATATTCGTATTCATCTGGTTCGTTTTTAGAAAATCCAACAATGACTCCATCCTTAACTTCCATAAAATAGTCTTCAAGCATAGAGTCTTCTAATATAAAATAATCAGCCTTAAAAAACATAATTCCTCCGTAATTTTTCTATTAAACTTCTTAATATATATTTACCCTCTTTTGCTGGTAATTACCATTATTTTTTAAAAAATTATTACCTTCATTCAGACACAATAACAACTTATAAAAAAACATCCTCTACATACTAAAAATACTTTTAGAATTACCCAACACAAAAAGCCCTGGTCTTGCCAGAGCTTTTGATATTTTATTCTTCTATCTTTTCAAAGACAGAATGAGCTGTTTGTTTTAGAACTTCGTTTAGTGTTTGGATGTTTTCCTTGCCTGTTGTTTCTAGCCATTTTTTAGCTTCTGCTTGGTCTTTGCCGAAGATTTCTACTGAGTCTTTCCATGTAGCTCTACCGCATAGTACGCCGTTGAAGTTTGCTTCTGCTTCTTTGGCTAGTTTTAGTGTTTCTTGGAAGAGGCTTGCTGTGATTCCTCCTGATAGGAAGATATATGGTAGGTTGGTTGATTCAGATTGGGCTTTGAAGTGCTTGATTGCTTCTTCTCTGCTGTAAACTGCTTCTTCTTTGCCTAGGCCTTCTACAAAGTTCATGTTGGTTGGTGTTTCTACTTTTAGTACGTCTACTTTGTATCTAGGATCTGAGAATTCTTTCATGGCGCTGTTTACTTTGTGTGGTCTTACTTTTGCGTATTCAGCGTTTTTTTCTGAGTCCATGTTTCTGTCGTAGGTGATGATTTCTAGGAAGTGTGGGAGGCCTAGTCCTTCACATTCATAGCCTACTCTTTCTACCCATGCTTTTTTGATGTTGTTGGTTTTTTCTTCGTCGTCGCAGTCGTAGTATAGGAGGGTTTTTATTGCGTTTGCTCCCATTTCTTTGGCTCTTAATACGCTCATGAAGTCAATTAGTCTTGGTAGTCTTCCTTCGTCGTATTCATCATAGCCTGTTTGTTCATATGATAGGATGAGGCCTGCGTTTGCGTCTTTGGCTTTGATTCCTTTTTCTCCATAGATTGGGTCTAGGAGGATTGATGATGCGTATGGAGTTAGTTCTTTTGATACTAGTTCCTTGTAGCTTCCTATGCCTTCTACATTGTTTAGGCTTGAGTTTGCTTTTTCCATCATTTTTTCCATGGATCCTCTTTGGTCTATGGCTAGGGCTGCTATGGCTCCGTCTTCATTTACTAATTTTTTTAGGTTTGCTAATTTTTCTTGTGATATTTTCATTTTATCTCCTCTACTTGAATTTTTTCAAAATACTCGTCAAACTTTTCTATTTCTATGTGGGCTATTTCCTCTGTTAAAACATTTAAAAGTCCACATGTCATTGATGTTTTAATTACTTCTTCTGGGCTTTTGTCTTTGTCTATAGCAAAAATCGCCCCTGCAAGGGATGAATCTCCACTTCCAACAGGATTGATTGCGACAACTTTTGGCACACTTGCCTTAAAGACTCTGTCTCCTGCCTTTACTACTGCTCCTTGAGAACCAAGAGATACAATTACGTATTCAATATCCTTTAGAGGAGCTTTTGTTAGAGCGTCTTTTATATTGTCTTTGCTTATTTCCTCGCCCAAAAGATCTGCAACTTCAGTTTCGTTTGGCTTGATTAAGTCTGGCTTTATTTTTGCATTTACGACGTCTTTTAAGGTCTGTCCAGATGTATCGACAGCAACAAAGATGCCGTGATTTTTTGCGTAGGCTATGATTTCTTCATAAAAACTTGAATCAAGACCCTTTGGTAGGGAACCTGACATGGAAATTACAGAGCAACCTGCGCTTATATCGTCGAGTTTTCTTATAAATTCTTCTCTTTCAGCCTGGCTAATAGTTGGACCTGCCTCAAGGATTTCTGTCTGTTTTCCCTCGTGAAGGATTGCAAGACAATTTCTAGTTGGCTCTTTTATCTTAATGAATTTTGATTTTTGACCTCTTTGTTCGAGACCTTCTTCTATAAATTCACCAAGCTTGCCCCCGACAAAACCTGAGTGGACAACATCTGCACCCAAATCATGAAGGACATAACCAACATGGATACCCTTGCCACCAGCGTGTTTGATAACCTTATCAGTCCTTGTGACACCGTCTATATTAAGCTTATCAAGCTGGTAGGACATATCTACAGAAGGATTCGCTGTAATAGTTAATATCATTTTTTCTCCTTTTTATATTAAATGGTCACTACCATTATTATAAGGCTTTTTTTAATTTTATCTAATTATTTCCGTATATTTTTCAATCTCACTGGATTGGTCCGGACTTATTTTAGAATCTGTAATAAATCTTGCATCTTCTATATTATAAAAATGATACAAGTCTTCATAGCCAAGCTTGGAGGAGTCTGCTACCAAGTACCTGTCAAAGGAGTTATCCAAAATCATCTTCTGCAAAATTCCTTCTTCTGGACTGTAGGTGTAGGCCTTACCTTTATTAATACCATTCACACCAATAAAGGCTTGGTTAAATCTCATTTTTGATACAAGATCAAGGCTAAGAGCTCCTACAAAGGCCCCCGTAACCTTTCTAAACTCTCCTCCAATCAACTTGATATTCACATTATCAAGAAAGACTAATTTCCTAAAAAGGTAGAGTGAATTGGTGAAAATATTAAGTTTCTTTTCTCCAAGAAATTCGCTTACATATTCTATAGTAGTTCCCGCTCCCAGGTAAATATTTTGCTCTGGCAATAGAAGCTCGCCAATTTTTTTGGCAATCTCTAGCTTCAATTCCCTATTTTTGAGACGTTTTTCTTCATTAGAAAACTCCCTGGGACGGGCCTTTTCGATTTTGCTAGCTCCTCCATGAATCCTCACGAGGAGATTTCTATCCTCAAGCTCCTTTAAATCACGCCTAATAGTCATGTCAGTAACATCTAGAAGGTCTGTCATCTGTGAGACTTGAATAATGTTATTCTCTTTTAGCTTGTCTAGAATTATTTTTTGTCTTTCTTCTTTTAACATTTGTTTTCCTACTTCTAGAGTCCTTAAATAATTAATTTACTTAAGCTCCTTAGTTTCTGCTAGGTCCTTATACCAGTAGGCAGATTTCTTTGGAAATCTCTCCTGGCTGTCAAAGTCTACATAAAAGAGACCATATCTTTTTTCATAGCCATTTGACCAGGAAAACACATCCATAAGCGACCATAAGAAGTATCCCTTGACAACAGCCCCATCATCTATGGCATCACAAATTGCTTCGAAATGCTTTTTAATATAATCGATTCTTGCATCATCATAGACAGTATTATCTTCAAACTTATCCTTATATCCTAGACCATTTTCTGTGATATAAATTTTTTTATAATTTGGGTAATCTCTTTTCACCCTCATTATTTGATCATAAAGACCCTTTGGATATATCATCCAATCCCAATCAGTTCTTGGAACATCTACATCAAACCTTCTTTTGCCTACTCCCTTGATTTGGTAAGACGAACCACCCTTATCGCCTTTGCCGTTGTGGGTAATTTCAGTTTCCCCATCAAAGTGTGCCATCCAATCGCTCATGTAGTAGTTGATGCCCAAGAAGTCATTTAAGTCTTTGGCTTTTGTTAGAGTTTTTATATCTTCATCCCTAATGTCAAGACTGCCACCATTTACTTCTAGTATGTGGTTAACGCCTTCCATGGTTTTTTCAGAATATTTTCCAAGATAGGTTGCATCTAGTATAAACTTGTTGTGGATAATATCTTCAAGTTCACAAGCCCTCACATCTCTTTCGTCTGTCGGATCATATGGATATTTTGTTGGAAGGGCGTGGACAATTCCTATTTCTCCATCATAGCCTTTTTCCTTGTAGGCAAGAACTGCCTTGGCGTGGGCCAACATCATATTGTGGTGAGATTGGAAAACTTTGGCTAGGTCATATTTGATACCCGGAGGGAATTTTCCTACCAAGTATTGGCCATCACCTATAGGTCCTATCTCATTAAAGGTTGTCCAGAAGTTTACTTCCTTAAATTCTTCAAAGCAGAATTTGGCATAGGCAACAAAGTGTTCGATATTCTCCCTATTTAGGAAGTCCCCGTTTGAGTGAAGGACTTCTGGTGTATCAAAATGGTGGAGGGTTACAAAAGGCTCCACTCCTCTTTTATGGCATTCTGCAAAGACCCTGTGGTAGAAGTCAACACCTTTTTTGTTGACTTCGCCAAAGCCTTTTGGAAATATCCTTGACCATGCTATAGAAATTCTTATGCCATTTATGCCAAAATCTTCGCAAAGCTTAAGGTCTACTGGATATTTGTGGTAAAAATCGCTAGCTGGTTCTGCTGTGTACCAATAGTTATCTTCCAGGTACTTATCCCAAGCAACTTCTCCCTTGCCATCTATTTTTGTTGCGCCTTCGCATTGGTAGGCTGCTGTTGCACCACCAAAAATAAAATCTTCAGGTAATTTTCTCATCATTTCATACTTTCTTTTACAAAATCAAGTGAACCTAGCCTCTTATCTAGCCTATATATTAAGATTCGAGGCACTGGTCACTTGATTTCTAGTGGGTCTGTTTACTTTTTAATTTATCTAGATTTTTTCAAATTCAATCCTTGCTTTAATAAAGTTTGAAAATCCTAACAAAAACTCAGTTAAGTTCTTTACTTTCTGTTAATTCTTTCCACCAATAAGCACTCTTTTTTGGGTACCTTTCTAGGGTATCAAAGTCTACAAAGAAGAAACCATATCTCTTATTGTATCCATTTGACCAAGAAAACATATCCATCAAACTCCATAAGAAGTAGCCTGCTACATTTGCTCCATTTTCATTGGCTTTAAGAACTGCCTTTAGGTGATCTCTTACATAGTCTATCCTTGCATCGTCGTTTACAGTTTTTTCACTATTCAATTCTTCTTTTAGACCTAGACCATTTTCAGTAATATAAATTTTCTTGCAGTTATCATAAGCTGAAACTCTCATAATCATGTCGTAGAGGCCTTGTGGGTAAATTGACCAGTCCCAATCTGTTTTTGGAATGTCATCTCTCTTAACTTCTTCTCCCATACCCTTAAGTTGGCTTTTGAATGAACCCTTATCGCCTGTACCATTGTGAATATGAAGGTTTTCACCGTTGTATTCTTTCATCCAATGGGCTTGGTAAGAATTTATTCCTAAAAAGTCTATTCTTGGGGAAGCTTTTTTTATCTCTGCTAAGTCTGCTTGGTTTGGAACAAATTTGTCAAATCCATTTACTTCTAGGATGTAATTTACTCTATCAAGAGTTTCCTTGCTGTAGCCACCTGCTAGTACAGCTTCAATACATAGACCATTTGCTATGGCATCATATCTCTTAGCCGCTTCGATATTTTCTGGATTTTCATCTATTGAATAATAAGTTTCTAGGGAATGGATTACACCAAATTCTCCTTCTTTATTATTATCTTTAAAATAGTTTAGAGCCTTAGCGTGGCAAGTTAGCATGCCATGTATGTTTTCTACTGCAAGGTCAAACCTATATTTATTTCCTGGTGGGAAGGTGCCAGTAATAAATTGATTAACTGACCATGGCCAAATTTCATTAAATGACGCCCATTTTTTAACTTCACTAAATTCATCCAAGCAGAATTTTGCATAGTTTAAGTAGTCTTCTCTTACTTTTTCATCTGTAAAATCCCCATTTTTGTTTAGCTCAAAAGGAGTGTCAAAGTGGTGGAGAGTAACAAATGGCTCAACATTATTGTCAAGGCAGTATTTGAATAACTCATGGTAGTGGTCAACTCCCTTTTGGTTGACTTTTCCAGAGCCTTCTGGAAAGATCCTTGTCCAAGCTATAGAAACTCTTATTCCATTTATGCCAAATTTAACACAGTTGTCTATGTCTTGTTTGTATTCATGGTAGAATCCACTAGCCGGGTCTGGGTTATAGAGGTTGTTTTCTTCATAGAATACATCCCAACATACCAGTCCCTTTCCATCTTCTTTTGTAGCCCCTTCACATTGGTAGGCTGCTGTTGCTCCTCCGAATATAAAATCGTCTTTAAATTTCATTTTCTTCCCTTTCTAGGTCCTTCTTATTTATTCTTAGTTTTTTCAAGTATAAACTTAACTGCTCCTTGTGGATCTCTTGTTAAGGCTATATATTCTTTACCTGCTGTCTTGATTAATTGATTACCAATCCTGTCAGTATCTTGTTTGATATCTTCATAGAAAGAGCCAACTTGTGGTGCTAAAACTACTACATCATATTTTGGTAAAATGTCGTGATGAGAACCATAAGATCCTGCTGCAGCTCTTAGTTTAACTCCACTTTCAGCTGCTCCTTCGTTTAAAGCGTTAGCTAAGAGTCCACTTGTACCACCACCAGCACACAATACTAGGACTGTTGTCTCTTTGTCTGCTTGTTTGCCTTCTTCAATTAATCTTTCTTCTTCAGCTCTGTTGGCTGCATCAAGTTCTGCTTCAGATTCTACACCCGCTTCCCTTAATAGAGCTTCTTCTTCTTGCTCTTGTTTTAAAATTTGAGCGTCATAAGCCTTGAAGAATGGGAAGTAAATTATAGTATCTACTACTAAAATAATAGCCATCATTACGATTGATAATGGAGCAAAACCTGTTGAAATAAATGCTCCGATTGGGCCTGGTGTTGTCCATGGCATTTGTGCTATCATTGAGTTCATGCCTAAAACTTCTACGAAGAATTTAAAGATCCATACGTTTACAATTGGTGCAAAGATAAATGGAATCATGAACATTGGGTTTAATACTAATGGTCCACCGAAGAGGATTGGTTCGTTAACACCGAATGATGTTGGTACTACTGCTGCCCTACCTACTGCCTTGTTTTGTTTTGATTTTGATAACCACATGAACATAAATGGCACAACAAATGTTGCTCCTGTACCACCAAGAGTTGCAATAAATTCACCAGTATTTGGTGTAACAATGTTTGTTGCGTGTTGGCCAGCTTGGAAAAGTGCTGTATTGTTAGCTAGGTTTATAAAAGCTATTGCGTTGATAGCTGGGTTTACGATTGATGGGCCATGGATTCCTATAAACCAGAAGAATGCCATTGCTCCGTAGATAATTGCTAATCCTAACCAGCTGTCTGCTGCTGAGAATAATGGTTGGATTAGTATGATTATTGCCTGTGCAAGGTTAGATCCTGTAAGATTTCTAACAAGCATATCAAATAGCCAGAAAATTACTAAACATATACCGAATGGTATTATGTCTTTAAAAGCTTGAGAAATGTTTGGTGGAACTTCCTTAGGCATCTTGATTGTAAGGTTGTTTTTAATACATACCTTGTATATGTTACCTACTACAAATGTTGAAATAAATGCTGCTATAAGTCCTGTTGATCCTAAAAATCCATTAGATAGACCACCTTCAATTTGATCTACTGATAGGAACATGAAGGATACGAGAGAAGCAAACATTACAGATGTTGCGTTGATTTGGTTGTCAATTGGCATTTCTCTGTTAAGACCACTTGTAAAGTGTTTAGCTGTTGTAATTGACATAACTAGACCAAGTAGACCCATTGATAAGGCATAAGGTTTAGTTAGTATTGTTTCCATTTCTTTTGACCAATAGAAACCAAAAATATTTGGTATATAAGCAACTAGTAGGAAGATACTAGAAAATATTACTATTGGCATGGTCTCCATGAAGCCATCTTTGATGGCAACCATGTATTTATTTCTGGAAAGTCTCTCGAAAAATGGGGTAATTTTTTCTATTCCCTTAATTATTGAATCCATATTTTTCTCCTAAAATTTATTTATTTTTTGTAAATCTCACAAATATCGTAAACAATATCTTTAAGAAGCATTGTTGTCATCAAATGGTCTTGGGCATGAATCATAATAAATCCTATTTCAAGCTCCTTGCCTTGAGCATCTAGAGCAAGCATTTCGGTTTGCTTAGCATGGGCAATATTCAAATTTTCTTGAGCATCCCTTACAAGTCCATCAATTTTTTCAAATTCACCTCTTTTAGCACATTTAATAGCTTCAAGTAGCGAACTTCTTGCATCTCCTGCATAAGCTACAATTTCAAAACCTATCATTCCTATATCTTGTCTTGTTAAATTTTTTTCGCTTGTCATTTTTTTCTCCTTTGCTTAATCGTGATATTCGCCTCTGTCCCATTTTTCAATAAATTCTGTAAAGAATTCATCGTTTGCTACTTGTTTTGCTTTGTCATCCTTGTAGGATTCTTCTATTGCCATAATCTTTTCGATTATTTTTTCTCTGTCTGGGCTAGGTTCATATTCTGTTTCTAAGAAACCATCAACTATTTCAAGAGCCAAGTCTTTTCCGACAATCATTCCGCCAAAGCCTATTACATTGGCATTTAATTCCCTTCTGGCTGCTCTTGCTGTTTCTACATCCCTTACTAGGGCACACCTTGTGCCAAAAGCCTTGTTAACTGATGTTGTTATCCCAACACCTGTACCACAAAGCACAACTCCTAGGTCACATTCGCCACTAGCTACAAGCTCCCCAACTTTTTTTCCGTATATCGGATAGTGGGTCCTAGTGTTATCGTAGCAGCCTACATCGTAAACCTCATGTCCTAAACTCTTAAGATGGTCTGATACCTGCATCTTAAGACTTGTTACTATATGATCGCATCCTAAAGCTATTTTCATAAAAGACCTCCTTAAAGCATTTTGTTTAGCATATCAATTCTTATTTGGTGACGGCCACCGTCATAACCATGAGATAAGAATGATCTTAAGCATGATTTGGCAAGTTCTTCACCTACTATAGCAGAACCCATAACTAGGATTCTTGCACCATTGTGTCTTTTTGTCATAAGGGCTGATCTTTCTTCGCTAACTTCTGCAGCAATCATTCCCTTGTGTTTAGAACAAGCCATATATGAGCCTGCTCCATATTTGTCGATAACAACACCTACTGATTGGTCATCTGAACCTGATGTTAACATACCATCAACTTCAAGCAGTTTTTTGCAAACAGCATTTGAACTATCAACTAGGTCAAAACCATCTTGTGTTAGGTCCTCATAAGCGTAACCAAGCCTTTTAACTTCTTCGACAAGGGCGTCCTTTAGACCTTTTCCATCCATATCGGATGCTAGAAATACTTTCATACTACCTCCTTATATTTTTTCCAAATAGTCTTTTTCAAATAAAAAATCCATTTCGGTTTCAATCACTTTTTTATACCAGTAAAAACTTTTTTTCTTATATCTATTAAGACTTCCTGAGCCATCGTCATTTCTATCCACATAGATAAAACCCCATCTTTTTTTCATAGTGCCTGTTGTGCCAGATACAAAGTCTTCTACAGCCCAATTTGTGTAGGCTAAAAACTCGACTCCATCACCCATGGCCTTGTTTAATTCCAAGAGATGCTCTCTAAGAACTTCAATTCTGTAGTCATCTTCTACAGTCAACTGTCCATCTTTTCCCTTAGTGAGTGACTCTATTTTGGCAAAGCCATTCTCAACAACCATAAGTGGTTTTTGATAACTATCCCAAAGCATATTAGCCAAAATCCTAAGACCTACTGGGTCTACTGGCCAATCCCATTCTGTATAGGAAATGTAAGGATTCTTAAGCTTAGTCATTTCATTTGAGTAGGTTTTTTCACCATTATCACTATTTGCCTTGCTTAAACCTGACATATAGTAAGAAAAAGCTAAGAAATCAACTGTATTATTTTTAATGATTTCCCATTCCTCTGGGCTAGCATCTAGCTTTATACCCCTATCCTCAAGGTCTTTTATCTTCCAAGCCGGATATTTTCCTTTCGCGTGTACTTCCGGATAGAAAAGCATCTTTCTATTATCAAAATAAGCACTTAGGTTATCATTTGGATCCATAGAATATGGATAAATTGGACCTATAGCTGTTGATTGCGAAACCAAAGCGTTTTCATCTATCTCCTTAATAGCCTTTATCGCCCTTGAAGAGGCTAGAAAGGTATTAAAAATAAGTTGTTCCTTGGCTTGTGGGTCTTTTTTTATTAACTCGTCGCTCACACCTAGGTGGAAAAATGGTTGGTCGCTAGAAATATTTATTTCATTAAACGTTAGCCAATATTTAACCTTGGTATGGTATCTTCCGACTATTGTTTTTACGTATTTTATATAGTAGTCGATTACTTTTTTATTTAAGAATCCACCGTACTCATCCGCCAAATAGAGAGGAGTTTCACCTGTGTGAGTGATGGTAATAATTGGTTCTATTCCATTTTTGATTAGCTCATCAAGCATATCGTCATAATGGGCTAGGGCTTTTTCATTCGGCTTTTCTTCTATACCCTTAGGGAAAATTCTAGCCCAAGAAATCGAAGTCCTATAAGCCCTAAGTCCCATTTCGGCAAAAAGTTTTATATCTTCCTTGTATCTATTATAAAAATCCACTCCGAGGTGTTTAAGGTTGAAGGTATCTGGATTGTCATCTCTCCCATCTAGAGGTGAGTGAGGCAATACATCCGCAACCATCATGCCCTTTCCGTCTTGGTCAAAAGCACCTTCGTTGTGATAGGCCGCCGCCGCTGAGCCTAACAAGAAATCTTTTGGAAAATGATTTTTCAATATTTCTTCCTTTCGTCTTTTGTTTATTTGTGTTTTGTTTTTATCGTTTTTGTTCGTTTTCAGTATACAAGTAATCGCTTTTTTTGTCAAGATACTTTTTACTATCTTTACTTATTTTCTTGGAAAAACTTTTTCGCCAATATCAAAGCGCCTTGGGTTGGGTCGGCGTAAGGTTTGACGAGGTCTATGTTTGAGTCTAGGTATTGTTTAATTTTTACTATTAAGGCCTCTCCTAGGTTGAAAACACCACCTGAATATGATGCTAGGACTTTTCCATCAAAGTTTAAATTTTTTGCTAGGGTATTGATTGTAAGTGCAGCTTCATAGCCCGCCTTGTCTATGAGTTCTAGGGCACATTCATCTTTGTTTTCGATAAGTTTTCCTAAAATTTTACTAACACTTGCCAACTCGTCCCTAGTCATGCCTTCAGCCATAGGAATTATTTCAAAATCATCGGTGATTTTTAATTCTTCCTTCATTAGGTCATAGAGCATGGTTTTAGGTATTCTGCCGTCACTTTGCTTGGTGAAATAATTTATAAGTCTAAGTCCGAGGTAGTATCCACTTGATTCATCGCTTATTAGTGGACCCCAACCACCACATCTTAGAGAATTGCCCTTATCATCAAGTCCAAAGCCTATTGATCCTGTGCCTAAGATTAAGTTTATACCTGGTTTAGCATTTAAGGATCCTGCCCAAGCATTTAGGCAATCATTGCCGACCTTAAAATTGTCTGTTCCTAAAATTTCTCTTAGACTTTCATCTATAAAAGCTTCATCTTCTGGGTACTGACCATAGCCTGGCACAGATACAAAGGTGTAGGCGATCTCATCACTACTAATTCCAGCTTGTTTGGTAAGGTTTTCTACAGCGTTACCTATTCTTTTCTTAAATTCTTCTCTAGAAATCTGGCTTAGGTGAATAGTGCCTTCTTTGTGCAAAAAAACTTCTCCATCTTTTTCAAGAATAAAGGCTGTTTTTGTGCCTCCACCGTCTACTCCCAAATAAATATCCTTGCTCATATTGCCTCCTTTTTGTTTGTTTGTGTTTGCTTTTGTTCGATATTAATATATACTCAAAACTCAGCTTGTCAATAAAAACGTTTATCTTTTTTCTCATTTAATATTTACCCATTTTTTAACAATTAAGCATTGTTTTTATTTTTTTGTTTCTCTTGATTTCCTTAAAACTTTCTATTCTGTTTTCTAACATTTAAATTTAGCTTTCTTAATTTTTACCTACTGATCCTTGTAGTCACCTAATTTTTAATACTACATCTTCAAATCACTTGATTTACATGTTATGCCTGGTTCTAGAAAAACTTCATGTTTATTATTGTCAGAAAGTGTTGACAGAAATTTGTAAATAGTATATATTTAAAATACAATAGCAAACAAAAAACGTTTTGCTAGGTTGGAACGATTCCATTTAACAATTTTATGACAATAGGGAAATCGTTATTATAATATTCACAGGAGGGAATTATGAATATTAGAAAATTCGCAAGTTTAGCATTAGTGATGGCTTTGTCGCTTGGAGTTACAAGCTGTGGTTCTAAGAAGCCAGCTGAAGAAGGCAAGGAAGAAGCTAAAGTTGAAGAAAAAGCTGAAGAAGGCAAAGAAGCTAAATCAGATGGTAAGGCTAAAAAAATAGCAGTTTTACTTTACAATGGTTCTGATACCTATATCGCTTCTGTTCGTCAACAACTAGAAAAACTTGACGAAGAAGATGATTCTATCGAACTTGTTTACCAAGATGGTCAAAATAACCAAGGTACCCAAACTGACCAACTTAACAACGTTATCGCTCAAGGCGTTGATGGAATCTTTATGAATATCGTTGATATTTCTGCAGCTCCAACAGCTATGGAAACTATCAAAGCAAGTGGTATTCCAACAGCATTCTTTAACAGAGATATGACTGCTTCTATGAAGGAAGAAGACCTAAAAAATTTCTTATTCATCGGTACAGATGCTCCAGAAGCTGGTAAGATGCAAGGTCAAATCCTTACAGATCTTTGGAAAAAAGGCGACATGGATAGAAATAAAAATGGTGTTTTAGATTATGTTATGCTTAACGGTGGTCTTGATAACCCAGAAGCTCAAGCAAGAACAGAATTTTCTGTTAAAACTCTTGAAGAAAATGGCATCAAGGTTAAAGAAGTTGCTTTCCAAGATTGTAAATGGGATACAGATAAGGCTAAAACAGCTATGGATACTTGGCTACAAACCAACCAAGATAATATCGATGCAGTTATAGCTAATAACGACGGTATGGCAATCGGTGCTATTTCAGCTCTTCAAGCAGTTGGTATGAATACTGGCTCATCAAAAGACAATATGGTAGTTGTTGGTGTAGACGCTACAGACCTTGCTGTTGCAGAAATCGACAAGGGAACAATGGCTGGTACTGTTAAGCAAGACGCTGAAGGTATGGCAAAAGCACTTATCACAACAATGAAAAATAGACTAGGAAACGGCGACTTCATTGAAGGAACAGAATATAAGCTTGGAGCAGATAAAAAATCAATCAGAATTGATTATCAAATCTACACAGGCAAATAATAGTTGATTATTCAGAGGCATTGGTTTTTCCTTGCCTCTGAATTATTATAGAGAGGAAGATATGAGTAATTTATTAGAAATGAGAAAAATTACCAAAACCTTCCCAGGTGTCAAGGCCCTAGACGAGGTAGACTTCTCCCTAGAGAGAGGCACCGTTCATGCCTTGATGGGGGAAAATGGTGCTGGTAAATCTACCCTCATGAAGTGCCTTTTCGGCATTTATACTCCAGATTCAGGTGAAATTTACATAGACGGCAAAAAAGTTTCCTACAAGGACCCTAAGGATGCTCTAGATAGTGGGGTTGCCATGGTCCACCAAGAACTAAACCAAGTGTCTATGAGATCTGTCGCAGAAAATATCATGCTCGGCAGGTTCCCTAATAAGTATGGCATAGTTGATGCCAAGAAAATGAACCAAGAAACCCAAGACTTGTTTGATAAGCTTGGTCTAAACTTTGATCCAAAAAAGATTATTGGTAAATATTCCGTTGCTGAAAGACAGCTAATAGAAATAGCCAAGGCTGTTTCCTATGACGCCAAAATCCTAGTTTTAGATGAGCCAACCAGTTCTCTTACAGAGTCTGAGGTTGACAAATTATTTGAAATTATAAATAAACTTAGGAAACAAGGCGTAGGAATCATCTATATTTCTCACAAGATGGAAGAAATTCTTTCTATTTCTGACTTTGTAACAGTCATGCGTGATGGCAAGTTTATCGATTGTAAACCTGCTAGCGAGCTTAGCAAGGATGAAATCATAAAGCTAATGGTAGGTAGAAAAATAGATGCTTCAAACCTTAAAACTGACGAGTATATAAAAGACGAGGTCATGCTTGAAGTTAAAAATCTCACAGGCAAGTATAAACCAACAGTCACAGACATTAGTTTTGATTTGAAAAAAGGTGAAATCCTCGGTATAGCTGGTCTTGTTGGTTCAAGAAGGACAGAGCTAGTTGAAACTATCTTTGGCCTAAGACAAAAGGCGAGTGGACAAATTTTTATCCATGGCAAGGAAGTAGAAAATAAGGATCCGATCGAAGCTATAAAGAATGGTTTTGCCCTTGTTACAGAAGAAAGAAGGGCAACAGGCATCTTTCCTTATGCAGCTATAAGGCTTAATGCAACCATTGCCAACATCAAAAAATACGCCAAACATTCCATAGTTAGCGACAAGGCCCTAAAGGAAGATACAAACAGGGTTATTGAATCAATGGAAGTTAAAACTCCAAGCCAATCTACAAAGATTATGAATCTATCTGGTGGCAACCAGCAAAAAGTAATAATCGGACGTTGGTTGTTGACAGACCCAGATGTGCTCCTTTTAGATGAACCAACCCGTGGTATTGATGTTGGCGCCAAATATGAAATCTATAAGCTAATTGGACAACTCGCTAAAGAAGGCAAGTCAGTTCTCTTCATCTCATCAGAAATGGCGGAACTACAAATGGTCTGCAATAGGATTATGGTAATGAGTAACGGCAGGCTTGCTGGAATAGAAAGAAACGACGAAAACTTAACCCAAGAAAAGATAATGGCTTTACAGGCTAAGTATGTATAGGTGAAAAAAATGGAAAAAATAGAAAATAAAAAACCTTTTAATTTTAAAGAGTTTATGTTAAATAACGCTCTGATCATCATAATCGCCGCCCTTATAACCGGCATAATTATAGTTGATCCGACCTTTATAACCAACCCAAAAAACGTTCTAAATATCCTGTCCCAAACCTCAACTAGGCTTTTCATAGCCTTAGGAACTGGTGGTCTATTAATCCTCGCAGGTACAGACCTTTCAGCAGGTAGGATAGTCGGATTTACAGCAGCCATAGCTGGTGCTCTCTTGCAGTCACCAGGCTTTGCCCAAAAATTCTTCCCAAATATACAAAATCCATCAATTATAGTTGGACTTTTGGCAGCCATCGCAATTGGTTCTATCTGTGGAGCTATAAATGGTTTTGGAGTAGCATATCTTAAACTCCACGCCTTTATATCATCTCTAGGTGTCCAACTTGCAATCTTTGGTATCCTCCAATTATTCATCGCAGCCAACCCATTTGGTCCTCAACCAATCGGTGGTTTTGACGAGAGATATGCCAACCTCGTAAGAGGTGGTTTCCATATACCAGGCACTGAATTACAATTTCCTTACCTCATAATCTACGCTGCCATAGCATCTGTAGCCATGTGGTTTATCTGGAATAAAACAGTCCTTGGTAAAAATATGTTTGCCGTAGGTGGCAACCCAGAGGCTGCTGAAGTTTCTGGTATCAACGTTACAAGAACAATCATGATAGTCTTCATAATCTCTGGTGTGATGTATGGTCTATCTGGTTTCCTCGAAGGACCAAGACTAGGATCTGTAACATCAACAACAGGAGACGCCTACGACCTAGACGCCATTGAAGCCTGTCTAATAGGAGGCGTATCCTTCTCTGGAGGTATAGGAACCATCCCAGGCATAGTCCTTGGTTCAATCATCCTCCAAGTTATAAACTATGGTCTTTTATACATAGGACTTAACTCCTATGTACAAATTATAATCAAGGGTATCCTAATAATCTTAACAGTAGCCCTTGACACAAGAAAGAGAATCAAGAAAAAATAGCCCTCCCAAATCAAGCTTTCAAATGGTTTTATTCCTACCCCTGAAGGCTAGAAAAAAGAACGAAATATCTTCGTTCTCGGGCTATAGACAAAGTCATTTTCTGATGTCATTCAGACGAACGAAGTGAGGAAGAATCCTGCAATTTATGGGATTCCTCGTCGAATCCTGATGGATTCTCTGTCGGAATGACGTATGTTTATATACTTTGTCGACATTCTGAGAACGAAATATCTTCGTTCTTTTTTGTTGGGGTTTTTAAAATCAAACATCCCAGTTACTTAGGTTCATAAAAATATTCCTAGCTTATCTTTAAGCCCACTTTCTTTTATCTCATCCCTCAAATCTCTTAGCCTTAAGAGTAAAAATTTCCTAACAAAAACCAGTCCTAATTTCCAAAAAAATTAAAACTGGTTTATACTTTCCTAAATCAAAACAGCCTTTGCTAATTTTTATTTGCTTAAAATTTTTCCCTTGATAAATTCAACTCCTGCTGCCATAACCAAGGCTAGGGTGGCTGAAGTTAGGATTATAATAGGCATGTAGGTCATAGATGCTTTCACGCCACCAAAATTTGTATTTACAAAACCATAAACAAACCTATCGCTGGCTGGTGATACGACATAGGCTGCGAAGGTCAATTTTGATATGTAGGCTAAAAATCTTCTACATTTTTCATTGACGCCCTCTGGTGCTAGGGAGTTTATCAAAACGAATAAGCAAATGGAGCTTGCTGTATTTTGCAAACTTCCCCAAGAATTCCAAGCTCGAATTTGAAAAACTCCTCCATGCGACCTCCAAACATTATAGCTTGCAGATGCAAAAATTATCAAAATAAAACAAAGAAAAACTTTTGCTGGCCTTACTTTTTTAAAGTCAACATAGGTCCTAAGGTAGGCTCCTAGAAAAAAATATGTGAGTGGATAAATGTTGTACCACCAACCTGGCAAGAGATGGTTTATCCTATTGTCATCGTAGGCTGAAAAAATTGCCTTAAAGCTAGTTAGGTCATTGACGTTAAAAACTGTTGGTCCCACTGTCAAAAGGCAGAAAACTGTAAGAAGAATTAGGTGAGTTTTTTTATCCTTAATACTTGTCCAAATGTTTACCAAAAACGGACTTAAGAGGAAAAGACCTATGTATAAATTAACATACCAAGAATATTCCTTGTAGCCAAGGATGCCAAAAACCAACTTTTGAAATGTATAGGACCCATCTCCACTAAGCCTAAAAATAGCGAAGATTAGTGCCATGGCAAGGGCGTATGATAAAAGAATCGGGATGATTTTTTTATAATATTTTTTTAAACTCTTTGCCTCTAGGGGGACATTTTTCGCTGAAACCAAGTAGCCGGTTAGGAGCAAAAACAAGGGTACGCAAACCATAAAACCTGTTCTTATAATCGCTAGGATAAGCATTCGCTTGCCTCTTACAGGGATTTTATAAAAATCTGTATTTAGGAAAAAGTGCACACCAATAACAGACAAAAACGCCAAAATTCTTGTCATATCGAGGCCTATATTCCTTTGTGAATTTGTTTTTGTTTCTAAATTGCCTTTCATTTTCGCTCCCTTCTCCCCTTACTATACTTTAATCATAAAAAAAGTGTGCTGATAGACACACTTTTAAACCTCTCCACCTCGCTCATCTAAGCTTATGTAATCCTTCATTTCACTTAGGGACTTGTAGGCGGGTCTGATTATTTTTTTATCGGCGATTTGCTCTAACCTGTGAGCTGACCAACCGACAGTCCTTGCTATAGCAAAAATTGGCAAGAATAATTCGCGAGGTATCCCCAACATATCATAAACCAACCCCGAATACAAATCGACGTTGGCACATGGTGGATAGGCTCGATTAAATTTTTCTTGAATCAATTTTTGCCCGATTTTTTCAATATTTTCTACAAAGGCAAAATCAGCTTCTCTGCCCTTAATTTTCGCAAGCTCTCTTGCCTTTTCCTTTAAAAGCACTGCCCTTGGGTCAGAAAGTGTGTAGACTGCGTGGCCCAGGCCATAGATCAAACCTTCACCATCGAAGGCTTTTTTATCCAAAATCTTTTCCAGATATTCTTTTATCTCTTGCTTATCTTCCTTGTCTTTTACATTTGCTTTGATATTGTCAATCATCTTGGCAACTTTAATGTTAGCTCCCCCATGCCTTGGTCCCTTGAGAGAGGCAAGACCTGCTGCCATAGCCGAATAGGAATCAGTACCCGATGATGATACTACGTGAGTTGCAAAGGCAGAATTATTTCCTCCACCGTGTTCGGCGTGGATAATAAGAAGCAAGTCTAAAATTGCAGCTTCTTCGCTTGTATATTTCTGGTCTATCCTTAACATGGCTAGGATATTTTCAGCTATTGACTTTTCTGTATCAGGATTGTGGATTATCAAAGATTTCTTGTCAAAGTTGTGGATTTTTACCTGGTAGGAATAAATGGCAATTAAAGGCATCTTAGCAATCAGTGATAGGGCCTGACTTAGGACATTTAAGGAATCTGTCCCGTCTGGATTTTCGTCATAGGTGTAGAGGGCAAGCATGGACCTCATCATCTTATTCATAATATCAGCGCCTGGCACCTTCATTATGGTATCTTCAATAAAATACGGAGGGAGCTTACGATTTTCTGCTAAGATTTTTTTAAATCTCTCAAGCTTGTTTTTTGTGGCAAGTCTATCAAATAGCAAAAGATAGATTACCTCTTCAAAACCAAGTCTTTCAGTGCTTTCTATGTCATGAACCAAACTTGTTAGAGGGTAACCCCTATAATAAAGCTCGCCTTCTGCCGGCAACTTTTCCCCGTCTTTGATTTCATAACCACAAACGTCGCCCACCTTAGTCACCCCAACAAGGACGCCTGTCCCGTTTTTGTTCCTAAGACCTCTTTTTATGGAATATTTTTCGTAAATTTCCTTGTCAATCCTTGTAGCTTCTTCGATTTCCTCAGCATAGGACTTCAATTTTTCTTCTAATAACTTATCCATCTTAAATTCCTAGATTTGAAATAATCGCGTCAGCCATGCCATTTGTGGTATTATCCCCACCCAAGTCTCTGGTGTGATTTTTCTTATCTGCCAAAGTCTTATAAATTGCCTTTCTAATCTTTTCTGCATTTTCCTTTTCATTTATATCGTCAAGAAGGAGGCAAAGGGTCAAAATCATGGCAATAGGATTAGCAAGATTTTTCCCTGCTATGTCAGGTGCAGACCCATGGATAGATTCGTAAATTGCAATATCTTTGCCCTTATTAACCCCTGGCATAAGACCAAGTCCACCAACCAAACCAGCTCCGAGGTCTGATAAGATATCTCCGTAAAGATTTTCTGTCACAAGGACATCAAAACGACCAGGATTCATCACCATCTGCATGGCAGTATTATCAACCAAAAGCTCTTCAAACTCTATATCCGGAAATTTTTTAGCGACTTCTCTGCCAACTTCAAGAAAGAGTCCGTCAGAAAGTTTCATTATATTGGCCTTGGTAATGATGCTAACTTTTTTTCTTTTATTAGCTTTTGCATATTCAAAGGCCTTTTGGATAATTCTTTCAGATTTTTCTCTGGTGATAATTTTTATAGAATGCGCCTCATCTGGGGAAATTTGTTCCTCAACTCCAGCATAAAGGTCTTCAGTATTTTCTCTAAAAATCACCATATCGACCCCTTCAAATTTTAGGTCAAGAGGTCCTGGCGCCTTGATTGGTCTGATATTGGCAAAAAGGTCGAATTTTTTTCTAAGTTCCACATTTATAGACCTAAAGCCATGGCCAATCGGAGTTGTAATAGGACCCTTAATAGCGATTTTATTTTTATTTATAGAATCAAAAAGCCTTTGAGGAATATAGACCCCTTCTTCTTCAAAAACAGAAAGACCCGCATTTATTTCTTCAAAGTCTAGGTCGATTTTTAAGGCATCGACAACTTTTTTCATAGCAGCTGTGATTTCAGGACCTATTCCATCACCTTTTATAAGTGTAATTTTCATTTTGCCTCCAAATCTAGGTTTTTCGCGTAATTTAAGTAGCCACCCTCAAGAAGAATTTCCTTTTCTCTGTCGGAAAAATCTCCCCTTAATTTTATTTTTATATTTTTTGTAAGATCTTCTAGGATAAATTCGCCAGTTTCGATTGACTTTTCCATGTTGGAAATTTTTATATGGTCGTATTCAGAAATTTTTTCGTAATCACTTTCATCTTCAAAAACCAAAGGTAGGATGGCATTGTTTATGAGGTTAGACCTATGGATTCTCGCAAAAGACTTGGCAACAACAGCCTTAATTCCTAAATACAAAGGAAGAAGGGCAGCGTGTTCTCTTGATGAGCCTTGGCCATAATTTTCGCCAGCAACAATGATGCCCCCAGCATTTTCCTCGCACCTTTTCTTGAAATCATCAATTTTTGTTGTGAACGCAAATTCTGAAAGATAGGCAATATTAGACCTAAATGGCAAAAGATGAGCGTTTGATGGGCAAATATCGTCAGTTGTAATCCCGTCGCCAGCCTTATAAACGACTTTCTTATCAATATCACAAGCTTTCTCTGCCCTTGGGAATGGCTTGATGTTTTTACCCTTGACAGTTTCCTTGATTCTCTTTGATAGGTCTTTTTCTGGTTCTATAAAATAAGCATCTGTGTGGTTGAAATTTACATTTTTTTCAAAATCCGCTTTATAATCAAGGTCAGATGGCTCGGCAATATAGCCTAAAACAGCACTTGCTGCACAAGTTTCTGGGCTTGCTAGATAAATTTGTGCATCCATAGTTCCAGACCTGCCCTTAAAGTTTCTGTTAAAAGACCTTAGGGAAACGCCTCCAGACCTTGGCGCTTGGCCCATACCTATGCATGGTCCACAACCAGATTCAAGGACTCTTGCCCCTGCCTTTATCATGGTTGCCAAGGCTCCATTTTCTGAGATTTTTTCTAGTATTGTCGCAGATCCTGGAGAAATAACTAGGGATACATCTGGGTGGACCTTTCTGCCATCGAGAATGGCTGCCACCTTCATCAAATCCATATAGGAAGAATTTGTGCAAGAACCAATGGCAACTTGATCTAGTTTTATCTTGCCAAGATCTTTAACCTTAGAATATTGGTCTGGGAAATGTGGTTTTGCCACAGCAGGCTTTATTTCTGCCAAGTCAATTTCTATTGATTCGTCATAAAAAGCGTCAGGATCAGCTGATAATTCTAAATAATCTTCTTCCCTGCCCTGGCTTTTTAAATATGCTCTAGTATTTTCATCTGATGGGAAAATGGAAGTTGTCGCTCCAAGCTCAGCCCCCATATTACAAATGGTTGCCCTGTCTGTTACAGATAGCGACTTAACGCCCTCTCCTGTATATTCCATAATATAGCCTGTGCCACCCTTTACAGTGAGTTTGCCTAGGATATAGAGGATAACATCCTTGGCGTTAGCTGCTGGATTTAAAGAATTAATGAGCTTTACCCTGTAAATTTTTGGCACCTTCACAAAATAAAATCCTTTTGCCATTGCAACAGCCACTTCAAGACCACCTGCGCCTATGGCAAGCTCTCCCATGCCCCCACCTGTTGGTGTGTGAGAATCAGAGCCTAGGAGGGTGTCGCCTGGTTTGGCGAATTGTTCGAGGTTGACCTGATGGCAAATTCCACCACCGGCCTTAGAAAATCTAATACCAAACTTGTTGGCAGCTGACTTTATAAATTCATGGTCAGCGGCATTTTCAAAACCTGCTTGCAAGATATTGTGATCAATATAAGCCACAGAATTTTCTGTCGCTACATCTTTAATATCCATAGCCTCGAGTTGGAGATATGCCATAGTTCCAGTAGAATCTTGGGTTAGGGTCTGGTCAATTTTTATGGCAACCTCTTCGCCAGTCTTTAGCTCTCCCCTTAATAAGTGTTTTTTTAATATTTTCATAGCCAATGATGTGCCCATAAAAATCTCCTTTAATTAGTTTATGTATTAATGTAGTTATGGTTAATTATACTTTTAAAATGATTTTTTCCCATGGATAGACATGATTATTTGCTCCGAGCTTTAATTTTGTTATACTTATAAGGTTTTGTATCCTAATTCAATCCTTGCAAAAAAAATCTTAAATCCTACCAAAAGGCAAACCTTTACATTTGTAGAGATAGAAGTATATTAAAAGTAGATTGTTAATTAATTAATTAACAAAATATAGATTTGGAGGAATTTATGACTTATACAACATTTTCAGTTCCAAACACCATAGTTCATGGTGAAAACGCACTCGAATACTTATCTACCCTCAAGGGAAAAAAAGCAGTACTCGTTACTGGTGGATCTTCTATGAAGAGATTTGGTTTTCTTGATGAAGCCAAAGAACAATTAGAAAAAGCCGGTATGGAAGTTTTGATAATCGACGGTGTAGAACCAGACCCATCTGTTAAAACCTGCCTAGCTGGTGGAGCTAAGATGGCTGAATTTGAACCAGAATGGATCATCGCTATCGGTGGTGGATCTGCAATGGATGCCGCTAAGGCTATGTGGGTATTTTATGAACACCCTGAATGGGATTTCGAAAGACTTGCAAATTTTGACAACCCACCATTAAAGAACAAGGCAAGGATGATTTGTATCCCATCTACATCTGGTACAGCAAGTGAAATCACTGCTTTCTCAGTAATTACTGACACAGAAAAAGAAATCAAGTACCCACTTGTTCACCCAGACTTTGTTCCAGAAGTAGCCCTTCTTGATATGAGAATTCCAGCAACTATGCCACCAAAAATCACAGCAGCAACCGGTATGGACGTAATGACCCACGCTGTTGAGGCTTTCGTATCTACTGCATCAGATGATTTTACAGATCCATACGCTATAAGAGCCATCCAATTAGTTTTCGGTTACCTAAAGGCTGCCTACGACAAGGGTGATGATATGGTTGCTCGTGAAAAAATGCACATTGCATCTTGTATAGCAGGTATGGCATTTACAAATGCTTCCCTTGGTATAGTTCACTCTATGGCCCACAAAATCGGCGGTATCTTCCACCTAACCCACGGAGAAGCTAACGCAATCATGTTACCATACATAATCGACTACAACAGGAAAGCTTGCGATAAGTATGACGAAATCGAAAGAATCCTTGGCGTTGATGACATAGCTGAAGAAATCAGAAAATTAAATGCAGCTGTAGGTATCACAGCAACCATCAAAGATGGCAAAAATACCATAATAGAAGAAAAAGACTTCTTAGAGGTACTAGATAAGATGAGCGAAAATGCCTTCAAAGACGCTTGCACTCTCACAAACCCAAGACAAACAAGCCCAGCAGACATCAAGAAAATCTACCACGCAGCCTACTACGGAGAAAAGGTAGACTTCTAAGAAAAAAAAGAATTCCAAGCTAGGAAATCCTAGACAAAACCAATCCTTAAGAGGGTTGGTTTTTTGTTGAGAAAAACTATAAGATAAGAAATATCAATGAAATCTTGCAAAAATCTAAAAAAATCCACAGACTTCTTGTCGGTGGATTTTGAATTTGGCTGGAATAGTAGGACTCGAACCTACGCTCTCCAGAGTCAGAATCTGGTGCCTTACCAGCTTGGCTATATTCCAAAATTATTTACTCTTATAAATTACCTCTTTGGACCCATTTGTCAAGATAAAAGCCCTCTTTTATCCTTGTATTTTCTTTGATCCAGTAATGCAAAGGTTCATCTCATATCCTGCCCTTATAGAAGTGTTTATCGACTTGGTGTGGGAAAATTGGGTAGTTGTTATTGGGCTAATATCTGGATTTTCTTCTCTTATAAGCAAGGAAAGCTTCCTCAAAAGCGAAGCAGCAAGGCCTTGGTACTTATCATCACTGCTAAATTTCTCTAGGCCTATATCCCAGAGGTATTTGCCAGAATAGGATGCACCTGCAAGGGCAATCAAACTGTCCCCATCATAATAAGCAAGTCCCAACCTATCATCCTCATCAAAACAAAAGCTCATCCTTGCTAGGTCTTTAAAATTTTGGATTTCATTCCTGCCTATCCTCTTAAAATCAAAATCTCTCATCCCCACTTCCCTATCTGATAAATTCATCAAAGGAAAGAAATTATCAATCCCCATCTCAAATTCGCCCAAAATTTTTTCAAGCTCTCTAATATTAGCTGCCTCAGCAAACCATGCCCCTTGATAAGCGATAATTTTTTCCCTTAGTTTCTTTATAAGGTCTGGATTTGTCGCCCTCATAAATACCTTACCAGATGTGCAAATTGCAGAAAAATCGGCCCTATTAAAAAATAGAAAATCACAAGAGGGATTGTTGCAGGTGAAAATATTGTTTTTTGAAAAAAATTCTTCTTCATCGATTGAGAAATCATTCAATATCTGGTTTTTGAAATTTATATCCATAGGGCTCGCTCCAAAGTTTTATTAGCTAGATTATACTATAAAATACGAAATCCCACCAAACAAAAGAGCACTTAGACTTATCATCTAAGCGCTTTTTTTCTGGTTTGCTTTGAGGGTATAGAACCATCTTCCATTTTCTCCTTGAAAGATTTCGTAATAGTCTTTTGCAGGGTTACTTTTTAGGGCTTTTGAGGCTGCTTTTTCTGCTTCTTCCCTACTTGCATAACCCGATAAATCATTATTTTGATTTTCTTTCTCTTGCTCTTCTTTTTCCTTTTCTTTTTGACCCTCTTCTTCTAGATTTTTTTCGTTATTTTCAGAATCTTTTTTTCCGTCATTTTTTTCGTTAGAATTTTCCTTTGATGGTTTTTCTTCTGTTTTATTATTATTTTCTTTATCCTGCTTCTCTTCCTTATCTTGTTTTTCTTCTTTTTTCTTCTCTTCTTCTTTTTTTTCTAATTCTTCATCACTGAGTATTTTAGGTAGACTTCCTTTATAAGATATTTTTCCATCTTTCTTTTCGAATTGACTTATATGGAAATTATTTGTAACATCTCCAGTGTATATATCAATTTTTTCTCCACCCAAACTGAAAACTCTACTATCATCACTTATTTTATAATAAGATTTTAGATAAGCCTTAATCTCGTCAATATTTAAATCTGATTTATAACTTAGGTCTGTTTTTGGATAAGCAATCTTATATTTCAATGTTGCTACTACTTGTCTTGCTGTATATCCTTTAAATGCACCAGCCTTTTCCATTTTTACCAAGTCTTTTATGCTTAGGGCGTGATAGTGGTTACCGTGGAGCCAGTAAAATACTTCTCCCTCTTTATCATCAGTTCCCATAATTGGGATCCCGTCGTTCAATTTTCCATAGCCTGTCATGCTTCTTAGGTTATCACTAAGAACTGACTCTATGCCGTCAACCTTTTCAGAATCTACGCTATCATAAGTGAACAAATCTTTATCTTCCACTTCTACATTTCCAACATCGACATAGTCTTTGATGTATTCAGCTTCTGGGTACCTATCTCTCGGATTAACATAAACTACCGCTACTTCATCATCACCCCTGTAGAGATGCCAGTGATCACGATGGTCCACTATTTTTGTGATACCTTCTGGCCAATTGATTTTATCTTTGTTTTTGCCCTCAGCTGAATGGCTTCCTTGGTATTGACCATAGCTAGCTTTTGGATAAAGGTCTTTAGGATTTTCATAAGTTACGCCTTCTCTGCCCTTTGAGTCATAAATATGGTAGTGGTCCTCATGTCTTAAAATTTCCACTATATCATAACGGTCAACTTCTCCTTTTTGACCAAGGACACTTAAAATCTTAAGCTTTTCTATCCTTGTCTTTCTGTCTTCTGTTGGATTTGTTGGTTTATCTTCGCTTGAGCCTTCTTCTTGTTGATTTTCTTTCTTATCCTTGTTATTATCTTCAGGCTTTCCCTTACCTTGGTTTTCTTTCTTGTCCCCATGGCTACCGTGGTAGGTGCCCACAGCTACATCTGGATAAGAAGATGATGGGTCTGAGTAAGTTATGTACTCTCTTCCATCTGATGTGTATACATGCCAATGATCGCCGTGTCTTAATATGCTAACTACATTATGAGTTTTCTTATTTTCTTCTACCTTTACCAGCTTGTCGTCTTCTTTAAGTTTATCAGAGTTTTCTATCTCATCTTCTAAGCCTGCCTCTTTTTTCTTGGCTTGCATTTCCTTATCTTCTTTAAGGATTTTGGCTATCATCTTTTTCCTATCCCCATGGTTACCAACGTATATTCCATAAGATGCATTTGGATATAGGCTCCTTGGGTCTTCGTAGGTCACAAATTCGTTGCCCTTTGATGTATAGATGTGGTAGTGGTCCCCATGCTTGAGAATTTTGATAACTCTTTCGTCATCTTTTTCTAGTTTTTCTTTTACCTTTTTATTTTCTGCCACCTTTTGAGCCTTGCTTTTGCCAGCATTTTGCTGACCGTGGCTTCCTGTATAAATTCCTATCTTTATATTAGGAAATAGAGCTGATGGGTCTTCGTAAGTAAGATACTCTGTCCCATCTGCTAGGTAGACATGATAGTGGTCACCGTGCTTTTTAATTGCCACTACATTCTTATTTTTTAGTTGGTTTTTACCTACTACACTCACCATTTCAAAATGACCTGTATCCTTTATTTGATTTGGGTCAGTATAGGTTATTTTTTCCCTACCATCCTTGGTAAATACATGCCAATGGTCACCATGTTTTACTACCTTAACTATGTCTTCCTTTTTGATTTCAGCATCAACCAAGACTTCTGTAGTAGTGTCTTTTTTAAGGCTAGTTTTTTTAGCCTCATATGTGACTTTTTGGCTTGTCTTCACTTGATTTTGTTGAAGATTTTTTTCTTCTTTCTTATTTTTAAACATGGAGCATGAGCTTAGACTTGTCAAAAAAATACAAGCAAATAAGACTGCTTTTCCTATATTTTTATTATTTTTCATCGTTTCCCCTTTATTTTTTCTTTATTACTAGGCTAAGAATTAGCCATAAAACTGATATTAGAACAATTACAGAGCCTGGTTTTAAATCTAAATAATAAGATATAATTAGTCCTGAAAATACAAAAATCATCGAAAATCCTATTGATAATAACAAGGTCTGTTTGTAAGTTTTGGTGTATTGCATAGCACAAATGCTAGGTATAACCAAGATGGAAGATACTATCAAAGAGCCGATGGTTTTGGCTGAAATAGAAACTGTGATAGCTGTCAAAAATGTTATAAACAAATTGATCATCCTAGTATTTATGCCCATAATCCTCGCAGCTTGTTGGTCAAAAATTGTTAGGTAAAGTTTTTTATAAAGTATAGAATAAATAGCTAATACAAGTGCCGCCACTCCTATCACCAAGTAAAATTCCTCATCGGATATTGTCACAATAGAACCAAACAAATAAGAAGAAATTGCATTGGTGTTTTTGACCATTGATGAAAAGATACCTGCTAATCCAATAGATGCTGCGAGAATAATAACTGTCGAAACTTCTTGGTAGCTCTTTAATTTATTTCTAATCAACTCTATGGAAAGCCCCGCAAAAAGGCAGGCAATAATTGCCGCAAGAATCGGGCTAAAGCCGAAGGCAAGGCCTATGGTAAGGCCAGCAAGAGATGAGTGTGAAAGGGTATCTCCTATCATCGAAAGCCTTTTAAGGAGGACAAGTTGGCCCATGCAGGGCAAAATCAATGCCAAAAGTCCACCTACTATAAAGGCTCTTTGCATAAATTCATATTCAAATATATCTAGCATACTACCTCACAAACTAAGCTTATCTTTGCTTATTCTTTCGATTTTTCCCTTCCTTATCCTCAATGCATAGTCCACAAAGTCCCCAGCCATGTCAAGCTGGTGGGTAATTATTACTATGGTCTTTCCAGCTTTCTTGAGCTCTTTGAGGTTTTCAAAAAAATCCCTAGAAAAATCTTCATCAATACCTGTAGTTGGCTCATCTAAAAGAATAAGGCTTGCATCTTTGATAAGAGCAAGGCTTATTGCAAATCTTTGAATTTGTCCACCAGACAATTCGTTTAGAGCTTTTTTACGATGTTCATACAAGCCAAGTTTTTCCATCAATTCTTTTGGGTTAGACTTCTTTTTTAAATACGAAAGATGTATTTTAATTGCTTCTTCAACACTTGTAGGAAAGTTTCTATAAGAAGCAACTGCATTTTGTGAAATATAAGCCAGGTCCCTGTAGTGGTTATCCTTCCTTATATCATCATTTAATATTTGTATTTGACCATTCTTAGCCTTCAAATCCCCCAAAATCAACTTTAAAAGTGTAGACTTGCCAACCCCATTCGCCCCAACAAGGGCAACGAGGTCTCCTTCATGAATTTCGAAATTAATATTATCCAGGATTAGATCCTTTTCATAAGCAAAACTAAGACCTTCTACCTTCAAAACTTCTCTATTCATTGAAAGATTCAACCAAGGCCTTCAAATTTTCTTCCATAAGACCTATATAACCCTTAGCTACCATATCGTCATCAAGATTTTCCATTGTATAAAGGGTTGAAGTCTTTGTGCCAGTGTTTTTTGCTAGGGTTTCAGCAACCTTAGGAGTTGCCTTGCCCTCAAAAAATATAGTCTTAATATTTTTTTCTTTTACAAAGTCTGCAATAGTCTTAAGGTCCTTAGCTGATGGCTCTTCTTCAGGAGAAATCCCAGTCACAGCCACTTGCTTAAGACCATAATCATCTGCCAAATAATTGAAGGCGGCATGGGAGACTACAAAATATTTCTCCTTATCCTTAACCTTAGCAAGCTCATCAGTAAACTTCTTATCAAGGTCATCAAACTTAGCAAGCACCTTATCAAGATTATCCTTATAATATTTTTCATTAGCAGGATCCATGCTAGCAAGCTTTCTGTAAATATTATCAACCATAACCTTAGCATTCTTTATAGAAAGCCAAGTGTGAGGATTTATAGACGCCATATCTGACCCTTCCTTAGAAGAATCAAGCAGGGTAAGGCCATCAGACAAATCTAAAAACTTATCATCATCCTTGACATTATCCTTCAAATCGTCAATAAAAGACTCCATTCCAGCCCCATTGTAAGCAATCAAGTCTGCACCTTCAAGGTCCTTCATAGCTTGGCTAGTGAGTTCAAATGAATGAGGCTCTTCGCTTGTTTTTATAATAGTCTTAACCTCATACTTATCGCCACCTATCATCTTAACAAATTCAGCTACAGGAAAAAAACTAGCATAAATAGTCTTCTTGCCTGCAACTTTCTGATCTTCCACTGTCTTATTTTCAATATTTTTATCTTCCTTGCCACAAGATGTTAAACAAAGCCCAGCAAGGAGAAATATAAAAAATAAATTTCTAAAATGTTTCATCTAAATCTTCCTCCTAATATGCAAGTCATTTGCAATAAGTACTATCATACATCCAATGCAAATCATTCGCAATAGTTGTTTTCATTTTTTTATAAAAAAAGTCCGAGAAGACGAAAAATAATAAAAAACCAATACATTCATTTCATAAAATAAACATATTGGTCCATAAAATTTATACCAAAAGATATTCAAAAATCCGTTTTTATAACAAGTTAAACCCTATAAAAAATTCCAAATAAAAAATCGACCTTGAAATTTCTTTACACTTCAAAGTCGATTATTTTTCCCCACCGGCACAGCATTCTGATTTAGGTTCAATCACCATTTATCATCCTTTCTATATCCAAGTCCATAGACTTGATGAAACTTTCCATTATATGTGAAATCTTCTTTTTTATTAGTAACATGCTGACAATTCTTTTTATAAAATCATCCGATTCCAATTAAACTTTTACAACCTATCTTATAGAAAAACGTCAGATGGCTCATCTTTTACACTTATCTTCCACCACTTTTTCTATAAATCTATGAGCAAAGTAGATATACTAGAAACTCATAAATCACCAGCCGTCCATAAAAGCATCAAAACCAAACAAACCCATAAAGACTATTCAATTTTCTTAATCCCTGTGCCAGTGGGTAAGAAAACTATTTTTCTTATTATTATATTACCCAGATAAATTTGTTTTAAACACGATAATAAAAATTTTTTTATAAATTTTAAAGATTTTTCTTATACTCGTCAAATTCAGCACTTCAAAACTAGATCTAACAAAAAACATCTTTATTAAAATAATGATAAATAAAAAAATATTAACTAGTATAATGTAATTATTATATAATATTTGGAGCTCTAGGATGAAAAATAGCAAAAATTTTAATCTTTTTCTTATGGATGGAGAAGTTACCGGTAGAATAAAGTGTACCTTATCAAATTGGACAGGCTTAGCTTATAAAGTTCCTAGGCCATATCTTGAAAAGTGCAAAGATAGACAAGATTTAAAACAAAGTGAAGTTTATTTTTTATTTAGCAAGAACGATGATGGAGAAGACGAAGTTTATATCGGCCAAGCAGGAATAAGAAAAAATGGTGAGGGAGTTCTATTTAGGGTATCAGAACACTTAAAAGATGAAATATACTTTTCTGAAGCAGTCATGTTAACTACACAGAATAACTCATTCGGGCCGACAGAAATCTCATATCTAGAGAATAAATTTACCAACATGGCTATAGATGTAGATAGGTACAAAGTAAGAAATGGAAATGATCCAAACCCAGGAAATGTAACCGAAGAAAAAGAATCAGATTTGGAAGATTTTATAGAGTATTCGAAAATGGTTCTTGGTGTCTTAGGCTATAAAATATTCGTTCCTATAGTTGATAAGGATACAAAAGAAAAATATGAAAATAATAATGACAAAGGGTCAATCCTCTATCTTTCAAGAAAAAGTGGTAAGTCAAATAGACAGATAGAAGCAAAATGTAAAAGAACAGATGAAGGTTTTGTAGTATTAAAAGATAGTATGATAGAAATTATAGACTCTATTGCTATTCCAAAATCAATAAAAAAATTGAGGGAGGAATGTATAGATAAAAATGAAATTGTAGATGGAAAGTTGAATAAAAACTATTTATTTAATAGTCCATCCTATGCAGCTGCTTTTGTTTTAGGGACAAACGCAAATGGAAGAACAAGTTGGAAAAACGAAAAAGGCATAACATTAAAGGACTTAGAAAAAAACGAAATGAAATAATATCAATATTAGACGGTAGTCAATTACACTATCGTCTTTTCTTATAGCTTTTAATGATTACATTAAATCGATTTTCTTATAAAAGATTGTCCAGAATTTACTATCTTGTTATAAGATTAATATTAAATTGCATTTACTAATAAAAAATATTTTTAACACTAAAAAAGGACTCACAACTCTGTGAATCCTTGACTATTTGCGACTTCCTACATATATTTCAGGGTTCCCCGACCTCTACTATCTCGTTTTAAGATTAATATAAAGTATGCACTAAAAAAGGACTCACTTTAATGTGAATCCTTAGTTATTTGGCGACTTCCTACATATATTTCAGGGTTCCCCGACCTCTACTATCTCGTTTTAAGATTAATATAAAGTATGCACTAAAAAAGGACTCACTTTAATGTGAATCCTTAGTTATTTGGCGACTTCCTACTCTACCACACGGTTGCCCGAGCAGTACCATCGGCGTTATAAGGCTTAACTTCTGTGTTCGGTATGGGAACAGGTG